>JAFRYJ010000183.1 GCA_017437705.1 Lachnospiraceae bacterium | reverse complement strand
TGTGATGTCGGGGATAAAGGAGAACGAAAAGGTATTTGATAAAGACAAATGATCCTGACGTGCCGAATAATAGTTATGTGCACGCAGGATAAAAGGTGTTGATAAACCGCCGGGATCTTGAATCATCAGGGACCCGGCGGTTGTATATTTTTATATGCAGTTATACAAAGCATCCAGCATTACGCAGCGTCTCCCGGAGCACCCTTCCCCAGTGCCCGAATCTCAGGCACCTGGGTCTTCAGCATCGTAAGGAAGCAGGCCGTTCCGCCAATTACATTCGATATGGGCTCAGCCATGAATACACCCATGGGGCCCAGGCCGAAGGCCAGGGGCAGCAGCAGGGTAAGCGGTATCACGAGGAACGCCTTCCTCAGAAGAGAGAAGAAGATCGCGTACTTGCTTTTTCCGAGGGCCCGGAACATGGTCTGGCCGGAAAATTGGAACGTCATAAAGATAAATGCCAGGAAGTACGTATGCAGCGCAGGGATAGTGTATTGCAGGATCGACTTGTCCGTGCTGAATATGGATATGAAAAACTCCGGGAACAGCAGTATCAGAAGCCATGCAATAAGCGTATAAATGCCGAAGATAGCCGTCATCGTAAAGGCGGCTTTTTTTATTTTTCCGGGCTGCCGCGCACCGTAATTGTAGCTTATCAGCGGTGATGTCCCGTCGCCGAAGGCCATTACGGGCACTTCCATCACCTGTCTCACGGAAAGAATGATGGACATAACCGTAAGATACATATCGCCGCCGGTTGCGACCAGTACCTTATTTGAAACGATCTGCAGAAGGCAGGTGTTTATGTTTATTACAAAGCCCGAGGAGCCAAGTCCCAGGATCCTTTTGATACGCTGTCCGCTTTCCTTAAGAAGCTCCTTTGTTACGATGTGGAGCCTGTATTCCGGTTTTTTGCTGAAAAGGAACGCCGTGACAAATGCGGCTGACAGGAACTGCGATATCACCGTAGCGAGGGCAGCGCCTGAAACGCCCATGCCCATGCTGAAGATAAATATCGGATCGAGGATGATATTTGTCACCGCACCGATGATGACTGTCATCATGCCTATCATGGGGAAGCCCTGGGAATTTATAAAGGGATTCATGCCGGTGGCTATCATGGAAAACAGCGTGCCCGTCACATAAATGTGCAGATAGGGATAGGCGTACTGCATGGTGTTGTCCGATGCGCCGAACAGCGTTAGTATGGGTTTTGTAAAGAAAAATGTGATGACGAAAAGCACGGCTGCCGTAAAGATGATCAGAAAGAAGCATATGTCCATTATCTTTCCGGCTTCTTCTTTGTCGCCTTTGCCGCGCTCGATGGCAAAAAGAGGAGAACCGCCGGTGCCGTAGAGGTTGGCAAAAGCGGTTATTATAAGGATCACAGGAAAAGTCAGCCCCACTGCTCCCAGTGCGGCTGTACCGATCTCAGGTATTTTTGATATATAGATCCTGTCTACTATGTTGTACAGAAGGTTGAGTATCTGTGCCAGCAGCAGGGGAGTGGCCGTTTTGAAAATGTTGGAGACAACACGGTCACTTGAGAAATCGACCTGACGCATTTTTTCTCCCGGATCAATAGGTGATCACTTCACAACCATCCTCCGTAACGACTACCTGGACCTCCCACTGGGCAGAGGGCATTCCGTCCTTCGTATAGATGGTCCAGCCGTTGTCCTCGTCTTCGAAAACATCATCCGTGCCCATATTGACCATGGGCTCGATGGTAAAGCACATGCCCGGCACCATAAGCATTTCCTGGCCGGGACGGCTTACATAGCTTACAAAGGGATCCTCGTGGAATTCAAGTCCTATGCCGTGGCCGCCGATCTGGCGCACCACGGAATAGCCGTTTTCAAGAGCGTGCTGATGCACTGCGTGACCCATGTCGCCCAGGCAGGTCCAGGGCTTAACATGCTGGATGCCTATCTCAACGCATTCCTTCGTGACTTCCACCAGCTTTCTCTTTTCGGGTGAAACGTTTCCGAGACAGAACATCCTGGAGGAATCCGAGAAAAAGTCGTCCTTGATCGTGGATACGTCGACATTTATGATGTCTCCGTCCTTAAGTATGATGTCGTCCGACGGTATGCCGTGGCAGACCTCGTTGTTCAGGGAAGTGCACACGCTTCTGGGAAAGCCCGCGTAGTCGAGAGGGGCAGGTATGCCGCCGCGCCTTACGGTCTCCTGATAAACGATGTTGTCTATATCCTGAGTGCTCATCCCGATCTCTATCTTTTCGGAAATGATGTCCAGCACCGCGATATTTACTTCGGCGCTCCGTTTAATGCCTTCGATCTGCTCCGGTGTCTTTATTATCTCCCGGGGAGGAACGATATAACCCTTCTCTTCGAACAGCCTCATTTTGTCGTCGAACGCCTCGTGGCATTTTTTGTATTTTCTGCCGCTGCCGCACCAGCAGGGCTCGTTTCTGTCAAGCTTATTGTAAACGAATCTCATTTCCGTACCGCCTTTAACGTGAATTAACTGAATCATTATAACACTAATCCCGTAAAAGTGTTAGAATGATGATGCCGGCATATTTCAAATTCCGGCACAAAAGAGGTGTATAAAATGAAAAAAAGATCTGTAGCTTTATTTATCTCACTGTTGATAACTGCCCTGCTGCTTTTCGGCTGCGGGAAGAAGAACTCCGAAGCGGAGTCGGAGAGCGGCGTGCCCGACAGCACCGAGGCACCCGAGACCGGCCACGGCATACCCGACGACGTTTTTGAATTCATCGATTCGGGCGTGGAGGAGAACATCAGGGCGTCGCTGGGAAAGCCGGAGGGCTTTATCACCGAGGAGGATGTAAAAGAGATAGAAACGCTTATGCTTTACAATATCTCCTCTGACATAGTGGAGCTTACGGATCTGCCGGGGCTGCCGAAGCTTAAAGAGCTGGGAGTATACTCGGATACCGTTACGGATATAACGGCGCTTAAGCATACGGCCCTCGTTTCGTTGACAATAGAGAGCAGCGGCCTTACGGACATCACCGCGCTGTCGGACATCACCACCCTTGAGGAGCTGAGGCTGGAGAGATGCGGAATAAAGGATATTTCGGCGCTTACGGGCCTTAAGGGACTGAAGATGCTGTCTCTTGCGGGCTGCGAGATAGAAGACCTGACACCCCTTCTTGAGCTGGAAAAGCTGGAGAAGCTGGACCTGAGGGGCGTTAAGGCCGAGATACCTCAGGAGCTTCTGGACCGCGGGATAGAGATCCTCACGGACTGAGGTACTTAAGAAAGTACGTTTTTCTGACTGCATCATGCTTTTTAATGTTCATTTCACCGCGGATGTAGTGTATAATTATAATGTTATGCAGTATAAAGGGAGATTATCGGCTTTCAGACAGGGAAAAGTCTTTAAGCCGGTGTCTTCATGTAATAAAACAGGATCGCCGAAATGAAAGAAAAGATAAAAGACCTTAAGATATCAATTCTGCCGATACTGCTCGTAGTCACGACATTCGGCATTTTCATACCAGGGTTTATGTTCTTCGGAAACATAGACGAATTTTCCATATCATTTTCACAGGTGCTGCCCTTAATGCTGGCAGTCAGCGCCGTCATGTTTTTGGTGCTGCTTCTGCTGGGTTTCATTCTTACGCCCATTAAAGCATACTTTGCGGCGTTCATGTTCGGCACGGGACTTGCCATATACATCCAGAGCAACTTCCTCAACAGGAATCTGCCGGAGATGAACGGGGCAGAGGTCGACTGGGAATCCTATACCGCGGAGATCATCATAAGCACGGCCGTTTGGCTTATATGCCTGCTTGTACCCCTTGTCGTCGCGGATAAGAAAAAAGCTCTTATGACAAAAGTCGCCAACATCGGCTCCGCATTTCTTATCGCAGTTCAGCTTATAACGCTTATAACGATGGCGCTGACCACACAGAGGAGCGCAGACAGGTCCTTTGCC
>JAFRYJ010000182.1 GCA_017437705.1 Lachnospiraceae bacterium | reverse complement strand
GGGTGGAGTTCAATGTGAACAGGCCTTACTATTTCGTACTTACCGGCGACAGCGGCACCGTTCTTTTTGAGGGCATCGTCAACGATCCCACCGGCGGGAAATAAAGGAAAGGCCCGCGCAAATACATACATCAGGAGACAGACTTAAATGAAACTTACGATCCTCGGCACCGGCGACGCCTGCGTCACCGAGTGCTTCAACACCTGCTTCGTGCTTTCGGAAAACGATAAATACTTCATGGTGGACGGCGGCGGGGGCAACGGCATTTTAAGACAGCTGAAGCTGGCCGGCATTGACCGCATGAAGATAAAGCACATCTTCGTTACCCACAAGCACCTGGACCATATCCTGGGCGCCCTGTGGATGATCCGCATGATCTGCCAGGACATGGCCGCCGATACCTTCGAAGGGGACGCATACATCTACGGCCACGACGAGGTGATAGGCCTGCTCCGCGGCATGGCGAAGGACCTTCTGATCTACAAGCAGAACCGTTTCGTAGACGACCGCATACACATGGTCGAGGTGCACGACGGGGAGAGCATGGACATCATCGGGCACAGGGTAACGTTCTTCGACATCATGTCCACGAAATCGAAGCAGTACGGCTTTACGATGGAGCTTGCGGACGGTGAGAAGCTGACCTGCTGCGGCGATGAGCCCTTCAGCGAGCACGACAGGCAGTACGCCGAAGGCAGCACATGGCTGCTTCACGAGTCTTTCTGCCGGGAGTGTGATGCGGACATTTTCAGACCCTACGAGATGCATCACTCCACCGTAAAGAACGCATGCGAGCTGGCGGAGGACCTCGGCGCAAAACATCTTGTGCTGTATCATACGGAAGATGTTAATATAAAGGACAGAAGGCGCCTCTATTACGAGGAGGGCGTAAACTACTACCACGGAGACCTTATTATAGCCGAGGACCTGCAGGAGATCGAACTGTAGGATCTGCCGCAAAGCATTGGACCGACTGATATGGAAGACATTTTGAAATATCTTGAATTTACATACGAGCCCCGCTCGGTGATCCTCTACGGATCCTATTCCCGGGGCGAGCAGGACGAGACCAGCGATATCGACTGCATGGTCATCACCGACCATAAGAGCAGGGAACACGATTCCAGCCTTATCGACGGCGTTCAGCTGGACTGCTATATTTACACCCCGGCCGAGACGGAGACCATGGATCCCGATGTATTCCTGCCGGTGTACGACAGCGTCATACTGAAGGACGACGGCACCGGGGAACGGCTGAAGGAGCGGGTAAAGACCTACGTTAAGGACCATGCAAAGGCTCCCGAAAGCGAGAAACGCTTTGTGGCCGGGTGGATCGACAAGACCCTGAGGCGTCTCAGAAAGGGCGATGATGAAGGCTGTTTCCGCGGCATCAGCTTCCTCGCAGAGAGCCTGGAGGATTACTGTATGTTCAGGGACATATTCTATTTCGGCAGCAGAAAGACCATTGCCATGCTTAAGGAAAAGGACCCGAAGGGATATAAGCTTTTCCACAAGGCAGTGACGGGTCGGAAGAACGGGGACATCGCGGCCTGGGCAATGCACGTTATGCGTGATGAAACGGGAGAATAGCTTTGGAGCATCATGTAAAGGCGTTTGACGAACTTACGGCGGAGGAGCTTTACGACATCCTGAGGCTGAGGACGGAGGTCTTCATTGTGGAGCAGGACTGCACCTACCTTGAGACCGACGGACTGGACAAGGCGGCTCTCCACGTCTGGCTTGCTGATGATGACGGCATCGCTGCGTACCTTCGCATCATGGACAGGGGCGTGGAGTCGGAGCACGTTTCCATCGGCAGGGTGGTTGCGGCAAAGCGGGGCTGCGGCCTTGGCAGGGAAGTGATGGAGGCCGGCATCCGGGCTGCCGCAGAACGGTTCGGGGCGGACCGCATCTATCTGGAGGCCCAGGTCTATGCGGAAGGCTTCTATCAAAAGCTGGGATTTAAGCGGATCTCGGAGGTCTTCGACCTTGACGGGATACCCCATATAAAGATGCTTTTGGAACTCTAAGGGACAGTAAGGATACATTGACGGAAGGTTTTGATCATGGATTTTAAGATCCTTAACAACGGAGTAAAGATGCCGGCGATCGGCTACGGAGTCTATAAGATAGATCCGGCGGAAGCGGAGAGGGCTGTTTCCGATGCCCTGGAGTGCGGCTACAGGATGATCGATACGGCGGCATCATATATGAACGAGGAGGCCGTAGGCAATGCGATACGGTCTTCCGGCATCCCGCGGGACGAGCTCTTTGTTACAACTAAGCTGTGGATACAGGATGCGGGCTACGACAGTACGCTGAAGGCCTTTGACACATCCCTTAAAAAACTGGGGCTCGATACGCTGGACCTTTATCTGATACACAAGCCCTACGGCGATTATTACGGATCGTGGCGGGCCATGGAGAGGCTGTACAGGGAGGGCCGCGTAAAGGCAATCGGCGTTTCCAGCTTCTGGATAGAAAGGCTGGCGGACCTTTTTACAAACAATGATGTGATGCCCGCAGTCAACCAGGTGGAGACCAACGTGTGGCACCAGCAGTGGCCGCTGGCGGATTTCATGAGCGAGTACGGCATACAGCACGAGGCCTGGGCGCCCTTTGCGGAAGGGAACTGCGATGTTTTCGGCACGCCTGTCCTTAGGGAGATCGGCGAAAAGTACGGAAAGACCACCGGACAGGTCATGCTGAGGTGGCTGGTGCAGCGCGGCATCTGCGTGATCCCCAGGACCGTCCGCCGGGAAAGGATGGCGGAAAACATCGGTATTTTCGATTTCGAGCTGTCTGAAGAGGACATGGAAAGCATAAGGACACTTGATAAAGGGCGCAGCACGATCTACGACGAGATGGATCCCGGAGCGGCGCTGCATTTCGGGACGAAGAAGATCCACGGGTGATACGCGGGCACGCAGCGGCCCGGGCCAGTGGAATGTAGTATATAAGCAACAGATTGTACTGAAATTTATACCATGAGATCCATATAAAAATGACATATCCCCATTGACACTTTACCGCTTCAGTGGTTTAATATGCTAAACCGTTGAGACAGAGATCAAACCGGAGTGCGCGCTTACAGAGAGCCGGAGGGGCTGAGAACCGGCAGAAAGCGGGTCGGCAAATGGACTGTCGAGGGCAAGGTGAAAGGGGATTTCCCGAGTATCTGATGACGTGTGCTCGCGTTAAGAGCGGGAGATGTGATGGCATTTCCGCAGAGGGGCTTTAACAGGCAATCAAGGTGGCACCGCAGATATATTTATGTCTGTCCTTGGAAACAGGGACGGACTTTTTTTATTCCTTTAAGGGAGACGAAACATATCTCCCTGCAGCGGATCACAGTGGAGTCCTGAAAAGCGGAATACGTCTCTTAACTCATCAAAACGAAAGGAGACAGAACATGAAAGTCACTTTTATCGGCATCGGTTCCATGGGAAAAGGCATGGCGGACAACATCCTGAAAAAGAACGGAAGCCTTACCATATGGAACCGCACAAGGGACAAGGCAGCAGTAAACGAGCTCATCGCGGCAGGCGCGGAATTCAAAGAGATGGAGGAGGCCGCGGGGGACGCGGACATCATCTGCCTGAACCTTACGAATGATGCGGCGCTGAAGGCGGTCTGCAGTCAGATGATGGAATTCCTGAAGCCCGGCACCGTGGTGGCGGATTTCAGCACCTCCGGTCCGGATGCTGCCAAGGAGCTTTCCGCAGAGCTAAAGGAATGCGGGGCTTATTTTCTCGACTGTCCCGTATCCGGCGGAGCGGCCGGTGCAAGGAACGGGACGCTGGCCATAATGGCCGGCGGCGACGAGGAAGCCTACAACAAAGCGCTACCGGTGCTGGAAATGTGCGGAAACAATATCCACAGGATGGGAGAGTCGGGCACCGGACAGCAGGCAAAGCTCATAAACCAGATGCTGACCTGGGTAAACCAGGCAGTTGTATGCGAGGGCATGGTGCTGGCGGAAAAGGCCGGGATAGATCTGGGAGAGCTGAATGAAGTCCTCTCCACATCGTGGGGACGGAGCTGGATGCTGGAGCGGTCGATGAAGGATTTCATCATCCCGAAAAACTTCGAGGAGAGGGGCGGCACGCTGGCCCTGATGGTAAAAGACTTCAACCTGATAACGAAAATGGCCGATGACCTTAACTGCCGTATACCCATAACAGCCGCGGCGAAGGTGCCCTACGACGAAGCGATGGACGAGGGGCTTTCGGGCATGGATCCGTCCGTGGTATTTAAGGCCATGGAAAAACTGAACACATAAGGAGCAGACATAATGAGAAGTGATCAGATAAAGAAAGGGCCGCTGACGGTGCCGCAGAAAGCGATGCTGAAGGCAATGACAATAACCGACCGCGAGATGGAAAGACCATTCGTGGCAGTGGTGAATTCCCACAACGAAATGGTGCCCGGGCACATCCATCTGAACGAGATCGCTGAGGCCGTGAAGGCCGGGATCCGCATGGCAGGCGGCGTTCCCTTTGAATTCAATACCATAGGCATCTGTGATGCCATAGCCATGGACCACACGGGCATGAAGTACTCGCTGCCCAGCCGCGAGATCATCGCCGATTCCATAGAATCCATGCTGATGGGCATGCCGGTGGACGCAGCGGTATTCATTCCCAACTGCGACAAGATCGTCCCGGGAATGCTGATGGCCGCCTGCAGGATGGATATTCCCAGTATCTTTGTGAGCGGCGGACCCATGATGGCCGGACGCTTCGAAGGCCGCAGGATAGCCGGCACCGATGTGACCGAGGCCGTGGGAAAGCACAGCATAGGCGAGCTTACAGACGCCCAGATAAAAGAGATAGAAGACAATGCATGTCCCGGCTGCGGTTCCTGCGCCGGCATGTATACAGCAAATTCCATGAACTGCCTGACGGAGACCCTGGGGCTGGCGCTCCCCGGAAACGGGACCATTCCCGCAGTGATGTCCGCCAGGAGAAGGCTCGCTAAGGATGCAGGAATGCAGGTGATGGAGCTTCTTGAGAAGGACATCAAACCCTCTGACATCCTTACGGACAAGGCCTTTGAGAATGCGCTCAGGGTCGAGATGGCCGTTGGGTGCTCCACCAACACGATGCTCCATCTGCCGGCGATAGCCAACGAGCTGGATAAGAAACTGGATCTGGAATATATCGATTCCATCAGCCGCGACACATGCCAGATATGCAAGCTTCAGCCTGCGGCAGCCGTATACATGGAGGACCTGTACGCTGTGGGTGGCATCCAGGCGATCATGAAGGAGCTTCTTATTAACGGGAAGCTGAACGGCGACACCGTGGGAGTAACGATGAAGCCTCTCTCAGAGCAGCTTAAGGGAGTGCCGGCGGCCGACGGAAAGGTCATAAGGAGATACAACGATCCCTTCAGGAACGAGGGCGGCCTCGCCGTAATGAGAGGAAACCTCTGTCCGGACGGAGCCGTTGTAAAGCAGGGCGCCGTTTTGGAGAACATGATGGTACATAAAGGACCCGCAAGGATCTACGAAAGCGAAAACGATGCGACGGCGGGCATCCTTCGGGGAGAACTGGAGCCCGGTGATGTGGTGGTCATCAGGTACGAAGGCCCCAGAGGAGGCCCCGGCATGCAGGAGATGCTGACGCCCACTGCCCTTATCGCGGGGCAGGGCCTGGACGGACAGGTGGCGCTGATAACGGACGGACGTTTCTCCGGAGTCACCAGGGGGGCGGCCATAGGCCACATTTCTCCCGAGGCGGCCGACGGAGGACTTCTGTCGCTGGTGGAGCCCGGTGACATCATCTCCATCGACATCCCCGGAAGGAAACTGGAACTCCTGGTTTCCGAAGAGGAGATCGAAAAGAGGAGGGCCGCATATAAAGGCGGTCCACGGAGAAAAGTCTCCGGTTGGCTTAAACGATATGCATCCATGGTAACATCAGCCTGTGAAGGCGCTGTGCTGAAGACGCCGGACGAAAGGTAAGGTGGGAAGTATGGCAGATATTAAAATCAAACCCATTCATCTGAGCATAAGCGTAAACGACCTTGATGAGTCCCTTAAATGGTACAAAGAGCATCTCGGTTTTGAACTTGTATTCAGGATGTATTTAAGATCCCACAGAGCCCAGCTGGCCTTTGTGCGAAACGGAGATTTCGAGATCGAAATGTTCAGGCACGATGATACTTCGCCGGTGCCTCCGGAGCGTCTCGATCCCCACGAGGACCAGAAGATCCAGGGGACAAAGCATATTGCCTTCCTTACGGATGATGTGGACGAGCTGGCAAAACAGCTTGCATCAGAAGGCGTCGAGATCGTTACAGGTCCGAAAATAATGGAATGCAAGGAGGCCGGAGTACGTGAGAAGATATGCTTCATACACGACTGCAACGGCATCTGCATAGAGTTTATTCAAAGAAAAAACATGGCATCAGGAGAGTAGGAAAATGGATAAAATGAAAAGAGATCCCTTCTTCGATCTGAAGGGCGAAAGCACCGGCCAGCCCGTCGGTAAAAAACAGGCGATACACCTTATAGTTGCCGCAGTTATCTTCATCGTGTTCATGCTGCTGCCGCTGGACAATATCTCACCGGTGGCGGGGAAGACGCTGGCTCTGCTTCTTTCCGTTATATATATCTGGATAACGAACTGCATACCCCTTGGCCCCACCTGTATACTGCTGGTAGTGGGAGGACTGCTTCTGGGTCTGTTCAGCTTCGGTGATTTCTCGACAGCATTCGGTTCATCGCCCTTTGCGATGATGATAGGAATGTTGATCGTGTCCATGGGTGCATCACACACCAAAGTGGCAAAAAGAGTTGCATACTTCTTTCTGTCAAGACTTGGCAGATCGCCGTCTCTGATACTTCTGGCCATAATCACGGCAACTGCAGTTGTTTCGGCCTTTGTTTCCAACCTCGGAACAACTATCGTTATGGCTTCCATTTCACTGGCCATCCTGGAGGAGATGGGTGAGGAAAAGGGCGTCAGCGGCCTGGGCAAAGCTATAATGCTCGGCATACCGATGGCATCAATGATCGGCGGCATAGCCCTTATAACCGGAAGCCCCAGTACGAACATGATGGGCATATCCATGCTGGAAGCTGCCACGGAGCAGGCTTATACGGTATCCTACAATCAGTGGGCGATACCCGGTGTTATATCGGGCATTATCATGATAATACCCACCTGGCTTATTTATTCAAAGTGCTTCAAAGTTAAATCCAAGGGCCAGAATGAAAACGTCGACACCGATTCCTTCAGGGAGAAGCTGAAGGAGCTGGGTCCCATATGCGGAGCTGAGCTCAGGTGGATCATTATAGTTGCCTTCATGGTGATCAGCATGATAACCGGTTTCCTTTCCACTCCCATTGCGGCCCTGCTTTGCGGATTCCTGTGCATCGCGCCGATCATAGGCGTGGTAAAGCCCAAGGAAGCATTGCAGAATCTGCCGATGGACGTGCTTATCCTTATCGGATTTACACCGATAATCGCAAACATGATAAGCAACGCACAGCTGGGTGAATGGCTGGTAAACAACCTGTTCGGATGGACCATAGGGCTTTCACCGCTGGTACTGATGTTCATCATGGCTCTCACCATGACCGTGCTTATAAACTTCTGCGCCAACGCCACCCTCGGCATCATAGCCGTTGTTATAACGGCATTTACTCCGCTGGTCATCGCCAACGGCATGAATCCTTCGCTGATCCTGCTGCCGGCAATGTATCTGGGCAGCTGCACCACGGTGCTCGGTGTTCAGACCAATGTGGTGCTTACATATCAGCACGGATACTGGGATATGAAGGATCCGATCAAACCGGGCCTCATAACCATGCTTGTGTGGACTGTCATAGTAGTACTGGTTTCATATTTCGTGGGCCCGATGATCGGAATGCCCTTATATATCTAGGAGGAAGACATGTTACACTATTTGCTTCTGAAGCTGAAGGATGATGTCGATATCGATAATTTTATAAAAGAATCGCGGAATAGACTTGAAAGATTTCTGGATTCGGATATCCTTATAGATGATGTTAAAATTATAAGGAACGCCGCCGACAGGGCTGAGAACATGGATCTCCTCATAATACTCAGAATGGCAGACGCTGGTGTGCTGCCGGTGTATCTTGAGTCTGCGGAGCATAAGGACTTTATTTCCTTTGCGGGACCCATGGTGGCGTCCAAGATCACTTTTGATCTGGAGGGATCTGAATGATTGAAAATTTCGCGTCAGCGGAATTGAAAAAGAAATACGGTCTTCAGCCCCATCCCGAAGGAGGATGGTTCGCCGAGAGATGGACCTCTGCCCAGACAGTTGACGGCAGAGCCCTGGCGGGCAGCATCTGTTTCCTTCTGGACGGGACCGATGTGTCCCATTTCCATCAGCTGGACTGCAACGAGGTCTGGTATTTCCATGAGGGCTGCGGAATGAAGCTTACGGTCTTCTGGGGCGGCCGCAGGGAGATACATTTCCTCGGAAACGGAACTGCAGGCGAGGTACAGGTCATCATCCCGAAGGGGGCTGTATTTGCCGCCGAGAACTGGGACACCGCGAGCTATACCTTTGTTTCCTGCGTTACGGTGCCTTCCTTCAGATACGAGGGCTTCCGGCTCGTACATAAGGAGGAGCTTTTAAAGGCTTACCCCGAGTACAGAGCGGATATTGAAAGGCTTGCATATGCATAAAAGGCAATAACATACGACAAAAGGAGAAAATGCTATGACAAACGAGGTTATTGAGAACATCATCAACAGAAGGAGCTGCAAAAAGTACAAATCAGACCCCGTGCCTCAGGAACTGATCGATATCATCGTGGAGGCAGGTCTCACGGCGCCCAGCGGCATGAACAGGCAGGCCGGCATCGCCCTTGTCGTAACGGACAAGGAGACCAGGGACAAGCTGTCCGCCCTCAATGCAAAATACGATCCCAAGAAGCGTGTGGATCCTTTCTACAATGCACCTGTAGTTATCCCCGTACTTGGCGACACCAACGTATTCACCTATATCTACGACGGAAGCTGTATGCTGGAGAACATGATGCTGGCGGCATCATCTCTGGGACTGGGCAACTGCTGGATCCACAGGGCCAAGGAGGTCTTCGAGGATGAAGAAGGCAGGGCCATCTTAAGGGAGCTCGGCATTCCCGACGAATACGAGGGCATCGGCAATCTTATCCTGGGCTATGCAGCAGTGGAGAACACCGCTGTGCCGGAGCGCAGGCCCGGAAGGCTCTTTAAAAAATAAACAGTTCACGGCGGATATCGTCTTTAAGCAAAGGAAATGCCTGAAAACCGGGCATTTCCTTTAGTATTTTAATAGAAACATTTCGGGGCAAAGTATCCAAAATCATTGACTAAATCAGTCTTAGTGCTATAATTCACTTCGTGACATGTGTATCGGTGTCGGTATCAGAGATGGTACCGGTGAAAAGGGAATCGGGTGCAAGTCCCGAGCGAACTCGTCACTGTAAGCGGATATTTGCAGAGTAGTGGATGCGGCAACGCTCCAGTCACTGGAAACGGGAAGGCCACTCTGCACGAAAGTCCGTAAGTCAGGAGACCTGCCGGTATACGACCCCGTAATAACGAGGATATATTACGCGTTCAATAAGGAAAGTAAGGGATCGGCAGCGGTCTCTCATTTTGCGCGTATGGCCTCCGTCTATTACAGGGCGGAGGCTAATTGTTTCATTTTGGAGAGTTTATTCTCGATCGAAACAAACAGTTTATTGAATGAAAGGGAGAAAAAATGAAGAAGTTTTTAGCACTCCTCCTTGTTGGCGCAATGGCAGCTACAATGCTTGCAGCCTGCGGCAAGAAAGAAGAGACACCCGAAGAGTCAACACCCGTTGAGTCCCAGGAAGGTTCAGAAGAAGGCTCAGAGGAAGAGCCCGAAACACCCAGTGAAGAAGAAGTTAACCAGCAGGTAGCAGATGAGATGCAGGCTAAGATCGAAGCCATCCAGGTACAGGAAGCAAATGAAGATACCATGGGCATGTGCGAATCCGCAAAGCAGAGCTGGGATATGCTCACAGACGAGCAGAAGGCCCTTGTTCCCGATGCAGATTATTTCGAGCTTGACACAGGCGACGCTTCAAAGGACGATCCCCTGAATCAGGACGAGATCGGCGAGAACGAGATCCTTGTAGTAAGCTTCGGCACCTCTTTCAACGACAGCCGTGTTGTTGATATAGGCGGCATCGAGAAGGCTATCGCAGAAGCTAATCCCGACTGGTCTGTAAGAAGAGCTTTCACGGCTCAGATCATCATCAACCATGTATATGCACGTGACGGCGAGAAGATCGACAACGTTGACGAGGCTCTTCAGAGAGCAGTTGACAACGGCGTTAAGAATCTTGTTATCCAGCCCACACATCTTATGCACGGCGCAGAGTATGACGAGCTCGTAGAAAAAGTTGATGCTTACAAAGACAAATTCGAGAAGGTCGTTATCGCAGAGCCTCTTCTCGGCGAAGTTGGCGATGATGCTACGATCATCAACGATGACAAGAAGGCCGTTACTCAGATCGCAGTTGCCGAGGCAGCCAAGAGCGCAGGTTACGATGACATCGCAGCAGCAGATGCTGACGGCGCAGCTATCGTTTTCATGGGTCACGGCACAGCTCACGTTGCAAAGATCACCTATCTCCAGGTTCAGGAGACAGCCAATGTAATGGGTTACAAGAACGTATTCATCGGTACCGTTGAAGGCGAGCCCGAAGAGACCGAGTGCGGAAACATCATGACAAAGGTCATCGAGGCAGGTTATACAAAGGTTTACCTTCGTCCTCTTATGGTAGTTGCAGGCGATCATGCCAACAACGACATGGCAGGCGACGAGGATGATTCCTGGAAGAGCATGTTCAAGGCAGAGCCTTCCTTTGATCTGGTTGAGTGCGAGATCGAAGGCCTCGGCCGTATCGAAGACATCCAGAAGATCTATGTAGACCATACTGCAGCAGCTATAGCTGAGATCCAGTAATAATACAGATAGGATAAAAAATCGGTCACATTAACACAACTTCCCGGCATGGGCCTGTGCCGGGAAGTATTTCATAAGGAGAGGTTATCAGATGAAAAGGATCATTGCATTATGTGTTGCTTTTATGCTTTGTCTCGGTATTCTTGCCGGCTGCAGCGAGGCTGGTGAGCCTGCGGAGTCCGGGAAGACGATCGAATCGGATGACGGCGCCAGGAAGCCGGACTCAGATGAAGGCAGCAGCAATACAGAATCAGATGACGGCGGCAGCAAGACAGAGTTTGCAGACGGCACATATACGGCTACATTTACAACAGACAGCTCCATGTTCCATATTAATGAGACCCTGGAGGACAAGTGTACCGTTACCGTTAAGGACGGCAAAGCGACTGCTCACATCACACTTGTATCAAAATCCATAGTCAATCTTTATCCCGGCTTTGCCGAGGACGCTCAGAAGGAAGGCGCAGAGCTTCTTCAGCCCACAACGGATACCGTTACCTACAAGGACGGCACCACTGAAGAAGTATACGGTTTTGATATTCCCGTGCCTGTTTTTGACGAAGAATTCGACCTTGCCATAGTCGGCACGAAGGGAAAATGGTACGACCATAAAGTCAAGATCACAGACATGGAGCCTGTAAAATAAGCAACCAGAAATACCGGTCAGTCCGGCATTTTAAAAGGGGCATGCCCC
>JAFRYJ010000181.1 GCA_017437705.1 Lachnospiraceae bacterium | reverse complement strand
GGATTGGCGATGGCGCCGCCCTCCAGCTTCTCCATGGAATCAAGGGCACTGTTGATCTTATCTTTTACCGAAGACAGGTACTCATCATTCAGGTCCATGCCGCTGTAGTCGGCCATGAATCCCGTTTCTTTTGAATAGAAGATCGAATCCTTAAGTTTCCCGCTCATTTGCATCCCTCCGTTTCCGGTATGACCGGCCATTTGATATGTTCACTGTAATCCTCATCCGCCCGGAAGCTCCAGTTTTCGCCTGCCGTTCCCGGCTTGTTCATGCGGGCCTCGTCGCCCAGCATCATAAGGTCCTGCAGCGGGATGATCTTTATGTCCGCGCCGCACGCCATAAGATTCTGAAGCAGCTTTCCGGCGCATTTCTCCGGATCCCTGCCCTTGTATTTCTCTTCGCACCAGCCCTTCAGCGCCTGGTTGTCGTGGGTGCCGGAATATGCTATCTTCCGCTCCGGCGGTGTATAGCTCTCCAGGGGGTCGCCGTCGTAAAACTGCATAACGTCCGTGCCGTAAAATCCGGTGATGTCCATAAGGGCCCTTACCTGCGGCGTTATCATGCCCAGATCCTCGGCGAATACCGGCAGCGGTCCGAACTTTTCGTATGCTTTCTTAAAAAGCTCCTCTCCCGGTCCGAAGCGCCACCGGCCCTTAATGGCCTTCTCGCCGTAAGGCACTGCCCAGTACGACTCGAAGCCCCGGAAATGATCCAGCCTCGTATAGTCGTAAAGGCCGAACATCCTGTCAAAACGCTTCATCCACCAGGAGAAGCCCTCGGCCTTCATCGTCTCCCAGTTATAAAGGGGATTGCCCCATAACTGTCCTTCTTCCGCAAATCTGTCCGGAGGCACTCCGGCGCAGCTGTCCTCCCGGCCGTCATCATCTATGGTAAAAAGCCTCTTGTCCGCCCATACGTCGGCCGAATCCAGGGCCACGTACATGGGCATGTCGCCGATGATCTTAATACCCCTGGAGTTTGCATATTCCTTTAGGGCCTTCCAGCAGGTATCGAACCTGTACTGGGCGTAGGCCCGGAATGATGCCTCGTAAAGGATATCATCGTCTTCAGGCAATCCGGCTGAAAAGCTTCTGTATTCCACGGGCCACTCAGTCCAGGGCTTTTCATCAAATCTCTTTTTAACAGCTGTAAAGATGCAGTATGGCGCCGCCCAGCTCTCCCTCTTTACGAGAAGTCCCGCGGGATCCTTAACGGCTGCCCCCGTGAACCAGCCTGCTCCCGCAAACCAGTGCCGGAGGTCTTCCTTCTTAAGAGCATGCTCCGAAAGATATGCATCGAAGCCTGCTCGAAGTTCCTCTTCATTTTCCGGCAGAAGGTCCGTATTTCCCGCAAAGGCCGACCGTCCCGCGTAGGGGGATCCGTACTCATCGGTGGGATTCAAGGGAAGTATCTGCCAGTATCTCACACCCGCACCTGCCAGCACGTCAACGAATCTGTATGCTTCATCATCGATGCGGCCTCCCGGCAGGGACGTTATATGAAGCAGGGCGCCTACGCCGGGCTCCATCTTCTCTGCCAGCCCGTTCTCTTTATTGAAATGTACTGCCGCCGAGCCCATGGGACTGAGCGAAAGCAGTACCTTTCCGTCTTTCTTAACGAGAGCCGCTCCGCTTATAATCTCCGCGGCGCGGCCTCCCCTGTCTTCGATCTCCGCGGTGCAGGCTTTTTCCCCGCTCCTGTTCAGAAGCACCGCAAGACAGTCGTTTCCGCAGCTTCTGTAATACCCGAAGACATCGTCATTTACCGCAAAGGGCTCGAAGTCCCCCTCCGTAAACGCCGGATACATGCGGCG
>JAFRYJ010000180.1 GCA_017437705.1 Lachnospiraceae bacterium | reverse complement strand
CCGGACCGAAGAAGGAATTGTAGTCGATGAGGGCATCGTAATTCCTTCTGCAGACTTCCTCCGAATAACCGGAGCGGCCGGGAATATCAAGCGCATCTATGTCTTTATAGTAAAGCTGCCGGAAGTGCAGGGTCACCGTGACAGAGACCGAGATGATGAAGAACATCATTACCAGTGCCAGCAGGATCTGCAGCGGCAGTCGTTTTCCTGAATTCATTTCAGACCCTCCGAAAAAGAGTTTACCGCGAAACGGGAAGTAATACAATCACGGAGCGAATAATTCCGGGATCATATTGGGAGTAAGGATACCGGATCTTTGATGTGTACGGACACGTTTGCAGGTAAACTCCTTTATAATCCGCCTCCTCAATGATATAATTACAGTGCAAAGTATTCAGGAAACAGGACCGTACGGGAAGGAGCAGGAAGATGATCTATAAAAGCACCAGAGGAAACGACACGAGGACGGCGTCACAGGCCATTTTAAAGGGCCTTGCACAGGACGGAGGATTATTTATACCCGAATATATACCGAAGATGGAAATGCCCTTAAAAGAGCTTGCAGAGCTTGATTACAGGGGGCTGGCATACGAGGTCATGAAGCTCTACCTTACGGACTTTACGGAGGAGGAGCTGATGGCCTGCATCAATAATGCATACGACGACAAATTTGATACGGAGGCCATAGCGCCGCTTACATATGCGGACGGGGCATATTACCTGGAGCTTTTCCACGGACCCACCATCGCTTTCAAGGACATGGCTCTTCAGATCCTGCCCCATCTTATGACAACGGCGGCCCGCAAGAACGATCTTAAGGACGATATCGTTATACTGACGGCCACATCCGGTGACACCGGAAAGGCCGCCCTGGAGGGCTTCAAGGATGTTCCCGGCACACGCATCATCGTGTTCTATCCCAAGGACGGAGTAAGCCGGGTGCAGGAGAAGCAGATGCTTACCACAGGCGGTGAAAACACCTCCGTTGTCGGTATCTACGGCAATTTCGACCAGGCCCAGACCGGCGTCAAAAACATCTTCTCCGATGGCGACATGGCGTCTCTTTTAGAAGAGCACGGCTTTGTGTTCTCATCTGCAAACTCAATAAATATAGGCCGTCTGGTGCCCCAGGTGGTTTACTACTGGCACGCATATCTGACGCTTCTCCGCGAGGAGAAGATCGCGGACGGCGAGCCCGTAAACATCTGTGTGCCCACAGGCAACTTCGGTAACATCCTGGCCGCATACCTGGCAAAGGAGATGGGCATGCCCGTCAATAAGCTGATCTGCGCGTCAAACTCCAACAAGGTGCTTTACGATTTCTTCACCACCGAAGTTTACGATAAGAACAGGGACTTCTTCGTAACATCATCGCCCTCTATGGACATTCTGGTATCCAGCAACCTGGAGAGGCTCATATACTTTATCACCGGCGACGACCCCGCGAAGACGGCGAAGCTTTTCGGAGAGCTCAATTCCGAGGGCCGTTACGAGATCGATGATGAGATGAACAAAGGCCTGGCAGGCTTTGCGGCAGGCTTTGCAACGGAAGAGGAGACGGCTTCGGAGATCGCACAGGTATATAATGATACGGGCTATGTTATCGATACACATACGGCTGTTGCCAGCTTTGTAAACAGGCAATACAGGGAAGCTTCGGGCGATGAGCACGCCTGCGTGATCGCATCGACGGCGAGCCCCTTCAAGTTCGGCGGCAGCGTAATGAAGGCCATCGATCCTTCATATGAAGAGACCGACGACTACACGCTGGCGGAGGATCTGGCAAAAACGGCCGGCGTGGACATCCCCCAGGCCGTGCTCATCCTGCGTGATGCCCCGATACGCCACGACATTCAGTGTGCTCCGGAGGATATGAAGGACACGGTAAAGAAGATACTCGGTATCTGAAAAACATATGATGCGGCAAAATTTCCGGATGGCTGAAAGGCGCTGCTTGACATCATATCGGGCCGGGAGTATTATAGCGGCATAAAAGGCAAGGGCGTCTTTGGGTCACGGGACCCGAAGCGCCCTTTTGTGATAGCAGGGGCAGCCCGGGAAAGCCCGGGACTGTCTTCGGGTCATATGCAAACACTTATAACAGGAGGTCTATATGTGCGGAATAGTCGGTTTTACGGGCATGCAGCCGGCAGCGCCGATATTACTGGACGGACTCAAAAAGCTGGAATACAGGGGATATGATTCCGCGG
>JAFRYJ010000179.1 GCA_017437705.1 Lachnospiraceae bacterium | reverse complement strand
CGGAGCGCTGTAAAATGCGATATTATACGTCCTCTCCAGCCTCCCCGTCTCCGGGTTGTAGGTTTTGTTGCCGGAATCCTCCAGGATAAGTATCCTCATGTTCCGGTTCTCGCTGATCCTGTCAAAGGAAGACTTCATGCCGCTGTCCAGCCTGCTCTCGAACTCGTATATGCCGTCGCCGCCGCCGGTTATGATCTTACCCATAAAGGACAGCCTGCCGTTCCTTGAAGTCATGCCGCTGATGATCATCTCCCTGTTCTCGTAGGCCACGTTGATCTCGTTATAGGTGGAGACCATGTTGCGCTTCTTGCCGCTGAGATAATAATCGCCGAGGAATATCGTATTGACCACGATACCGATGGTAAGGATAGCCAGCACCGCTATTGCCAGTGCCAGATTTATCTTGAATCTTACCGAATCTCTCATTCTTTGGAGACCTCGAATTTATAGCCCATGCCCCAGATCGTCTTGATGTAATTACCCTTTTCCCCAAGCTTGCTCCTCAGCTTCTTAACGTGGGTATCGATCGTCCTGGCATCGCCGAAATAATCGTAATTCCAGACGTTGTTCAGTATCTTCCCCCTTGAGAGGGCAATGCCCTGATTTACAACGAAATAATTAAGGAGCTCGAATTCCTTGTAAGACAGCTCTACGGGCTCGCCGTCTATGGTGACCTCGTGGGCCGCCTTGTCGAGCCTGATGCCGCCGGCTTCGATAACATCATCCGCACCGACGCCCTTGCTCCTTCTGACGATGGCATCGACTCTGGCCACCAGTATCTTGGGGCTGAAGGGCTTAGTAATATACTCGTCAACGCCCAGCTCGAAGCCGAGAAGCTCGTCTTCCTCGGTGCTCTTTGCCGTGAGCATGATGATCGGCACCTGTGATACCTTCCTTATCTCCCGGCACACCTCCCAGCCGTCCATCCTGGGCATCATTATATCCAGTATTATGAGTCCCAGATCGTTCATCTCGTAGAACTTCTCCAGGGCTTCCTCACCGTCTGCAGCTTCTATGACCTCATAGCCGGCTTTTGTGAGAAAGTCGTATACCAGCTTTCTCATACGGGCTTCGTCGTCTACGATCATTACCTTAATATCTGCCATTGCCTTCTCCTCTGTATCTGCAAAGCTGCTGTCAGCTTTTTATTATCCTGTCCATTAATATATTCCGAAGACCAGCCTGGCCGTCATGAATATGAACGTTACCAGCACGGCCGCATAGATGCCCAGCCGCTTATACTGCCTCCTGGTCCTTATATCCAGATCGATCCACCTGTTCTCTTTGCCCTTTATAAAGCTTAAGATCTTTTTCCTGTACAGTAATGACAGCACCAGCGTTGCCGCTGCCGACAGGATCCACAGTATCATTATCGTCCATCCGGAGATATTGATCCTGCTTCCCCCCGAAGCCACCGTGATGCTCTTGTTCATTGTGGTGCAGGTAACGGTGCTTCCCTCGGACGAGGCGTTCTCATAGCTGCCGCCGCCGCTGAAGGAGCCGCTGAAGCCGTTGGGATAACTGAAGGAATAGGTGATGCCGTCGGTTATCCTGGATCCTCCCAGTATGTTTGTAAAATTGATGGAATCCGTAAACGAATAGGTGATGTTCTTAATATTCCTCTTCTTGTCCCTGCCTCCTGTCAGCGAAGCCTGGACATTCTCATCATTTCCTCCCAGGAACGAATTGGTGATCCTTCCCAGCTCATCTCCCGACTCTGCGGTGAATACCACTTTGTAATCCACCGTACGGTCATTGACCGTCTTCTCGCATTCCGTATCCTCGGGCAGATGGCTGTTGATCCGCTTTTCAAACTGCTCTCCGATAAGTCTGTATTCATCCTTGGAAAGGGTGAAGACTATGGTCCTCTCCAGCAGGCTTTCGTTCTTAACGTCCGTTGCTACGGTTATGGATCTGATGGAAACGCTGTAGCTGAAGCTTATATCCACCGGATCGGGCACCTGTGTCGAAGCCCTGACGATGCAGAATTCATCCGTATACTCATAGTCCCGGCCGCCCATGGTGCCGAAACCAGACGAGATGCTGTCCACCGTATAATCCGGCGACGCCAGCACCGAATACGTGATATTCGAGCCGTCGTCCCCATAATCAAGATAATAGGACGCGTCCGCGTAAATGGTTATGCCCGTTACTGCCTTGAGATCAGGATCCTCCTGCCCGTCGCCTTCCCCTCCGTCGTCAGCGGCGCCGCTGTTCAGCTTCACGTATGATGTCTTAGACGAAAGCACCTTGTTCATCTTCTGGGTGAATTCCTCCACCCCCGACGCCTTGAAGGAAATGGTGTAGGTCTTTATATCATCATCCGTAACGGATACGATGTTGCCGTCGGTGGGAACGCTGTCCCTCAGCTTTTTCGTAAGGGTCTTGCCCATGGATGACAGCTTGGCGGTATTTCCGCGGAAGGAGATATCCACCTTGTAGCCGCTGTCCGTTATCTCCGTCTGTATGTCTATGCCTGTAATGTAATGATCCTCCACCGTGGAGACGCGGTAGGGATCGGTACCCTCGCAGACCTCCTGTCCGTTGAGGTAGAGAACGGAGCCGTTGTCGGTGAAGAGCTCTGTAAACTCGTCATCCTCCCTGAGGATGCCCTCCTCCGCCATCCTGTCAAACAGCCATCTGGCTACGTCGGCCGCGGAAAAGTTCTCGACAAATGTGGTGCCCCGTTTAAATGAGCTGTTTTCCCTGTTGTAATACACGCAGATGTCGCTGCCGGTCCGCTTTTTAAAATTGCTTCCGATAAGCTCCGTTACCGCATTCGTATATCCCGTAACGCTCCTGAAATCGAATGTAAATGTGATGAGGGACATGCTGTCGTTCACATTTATCGTTACGCCGTCGGGAGCATTTTTCAGTATCTCCAGGAGCTTCGACTCTTTACCTTCAAGGCGGTCCCCGGTAAATCCCGCTCCCAGGACGACCTCCACGGTCCTCTGTCCCTGGAAGGTATCGCTTAATTCCATCGTTCCGCTGAAGCCCGCAGAGGCACTGCTGCCGCTGCAGCCCGCAAAAGCGAACATGGACAAAAAGGCCAGTAATGCAATTGTAAGCAATCCTTTTTTACCAAACATAGAAGACCTCTTAAAAGATTTGAGTTGCGTTCAGACAATTATCCGGGACGGAGGCTGACGCCTTACGGTCCCTAGTATTCCTGAGCCATTCTTCTTACCATATCGATGGCATATCTTGCCGCCTCGCGGCGGATCGTGTTCCTTGTTCCCCTGAAAAAGCATCTCTTAACGGTGGTCTCACCGTTTATGGAAACGCCTATATATACGGTGCCCGGCGGATCGTCCTTCGTGCCTCCCAGAGGACCGGCCACACCTGTAGTGGACACGCCGATGCGGGTACCGGAGATCTCCGCCACCTTTTCGGCCATCTCCTTTGCAGTTTCATAGCTTACGGCCGTATGCTCCTTAAGCGTCTCCTCCGAAACTCCGAGAAGCTCCTTCTTGGCCTCGTCCGTATAGGTGATAACGCCCTGCTCATATACTGTCGATGCTCCGGAAACATTGATGATGGTCGCCGCCACCAGGCCGCCTGTGCAGGACTCGGCCGTGGCGATGGTCATCCTCCTGTCCGCCAGTACCTTCACCAGGCTTGCTTCCAGCGTATCCTCCTCATTTTCGGCATAGATATCCAGTCCCCTTCTGGCCTTAAGCTTTGCTATATAGGGGATCAGCTTTACATATGCCTTGTTTTTGTCCGAGGTCACCGTTATGAACTCCAGATGGATGCCGTCTTCCTCTTCCCGGAGCTCATACTGAACATCCTCAACTCCCTCGAATATCTCCTCCAGCTCCACGGCCAGTTCTCCGTAGCTTACGCCGATCAGCTTGAGTATTTTTGAATAGGGATTCTCAATAGCCCTGGCCACTGTATCATTCCTCCCTGAAAATGCCGATGTTGGCAACGATGTAAGTGATCAGTGAGATCACCGTGAGGGCCAGCGCCGCATATATCAGCACCTGGCCTGTGTAATACGCCCAGTCCCAGGGCAGCTGCATCATTACGAAGATGAGCATGACCATGGTCTCGAAGGTCTTTGCCTTGCCCCAGATGTTAGCTGCTATTACCTTTCCCTTCTCAGCCGCAACGAGTCTGAATCCGCTTATGATGAACTCCCTCGCAACGATGATGATAACGATCCAGGAGCTTATGTAACCCAGCTCCGTAAAGCAGATGAGGGTCGAAGACACAAGTATCTTGTCGGCCAGCGGGTCGGCGAATTTTCCGAAGGTGGATACCAGGTTAAGCTTCCTGGCCAGCTTGCCGTCAAACCAGTCTGTCGCACATGCGATGCAGAATATGACAACGGCGATCCATTTCGATGCCCCGCCCCACATGTCGCCGTTCATCAGGAAAAACACGAAGAACGGTATCAGCGCTACTCTCATGACCGTTAGTTTGTTAGCTATGTTCATAGTCTGCCTCCCCTATGAGATCATATTCCCTTGCCATTGTGACCTTAACATCAAGTATGTCTCCGCTTAAAAGCTCCTCTTCAGACCGGATGAATATGAATCCGTCCACGTCCGGAGCGTCCATGTAGGTCCTGCCGAGATATATATCCTTTTCATCCGTGAGCTTTCCTTCAACGATGGCGCTCACGGTCTTTCCCGTCATTGATCCCGCCTTTTCAAAGGCGATCTTCTGCTGGAGGGCCATTATGCTGTTTCTTCTCTTTCTCTTTACGTCCGCCCTGATCTGTGGCTTCAGCTTCGCAGCGGGAGTGCCCTCCTCCTTCGAATACTCGAATACTCCCAGTCTTTCAAACCTGAGCTCGCGTACGAGCTCCAGTGTCTCTTCGTGCTCCTCCTCCGTCTCTCCGGGGAAGCCGGAAATGATGGTGGTGCGGAGCGCTATGTCGGGTATCCCCTCCCTTATGCGGGAAACGATCTCCCTGATCTTTTCCCCGGTGATCCTCCTGCCCATCCTCTTCAGCACCGTGTCGGAGCCGCTCTGTATGGGCATGTCTATATAATGGACGATCTTCCGTTCCGAGGCCATTGTATTTATAAGCTCCTTCGTTATCTCCTCGGGATAACAGTAAAGAAGCCTTATCCATTCGATTCCGTCGATCCTGCAGAGCTTTCTGAGAAGCGCGGGGAGCGTTTTCCTGCCGTAAAGGTCTTTGCCGTAAAGCGTGGTCTCCTGGGCTACCAGTATAAGCTCCCTAACTCCCGCCTTCGCCAGCTCTTCAGCTTCCTTAAGCACATCCTCCTCGGGCCTGCTCCTGTAATGCCCCCTCATAAGGGGTATGGCACAGTAGGTGCAGTGCTTGTCGCAGCCCTCGGCGATCTTTATATATGCCCTGTGGGATCCGGCTGAAAGAAGCCTTTCCCTGGGCTCGGGATCGTCGTCTATGCTTCTGAAATAGCCCTTTCTTTCGCCCTTCACGCAGTCGTTGAGCGCATCGACGATGCGGTCGTATGACGTGGTGCCGACTATGGCATCCACCTCGGTCATCTCGGAAAGCATCTCGTCCCTGTAACGTTCGGACATGCATCCCGCGGCGATGATGTATTTGAGCCTGCCGTTTTCCCTTAAACCGTCCATACGGAGGATCGTATCTATGCTCTCCTCCTTGGCCGACTGAATAAATCCGCAGGTATTGATAACGACGGCCTCCGCCTCGTTCTCATCATCCGTTATCTCGTGGCCACTGTCGCTTAAAAGCCTCAGCATCACTTCAGAATCGCACAGGTTCTTGTCGCATCCCAGCGATATAAAAAGTATCTTCATCTTTGCCTTTCCGCCGCATCCAGGCAGTTCTTCATCAGCATGGCCACGGTCATGGGGCCGACGCCGCCCGGTACGGGTGTTATGCAGGACACGCGGTCCTCAACAGCTTTAAGGTCAACGTCGCCGCAGAGCTTTCCTTCGGCATCCCTGTTGATGCCCACGTCCACAACGACGGCTCCCTTTTTGATGTATTCCCTTCCGAAGAATGCAGGTCTTCCTATGGCCGTTACGAGCACGTCGGCCTTCCTGCAGATATCCTCCAGATCCTTTGTCTTTGAATGGCAGATCGTAACGGTGGCGTTCTCCCTGAGCATGAGGATGGCCAGGGGCTTGCTCACGTTATTGCTGCGGCCAACGATGACGCATTCCTTTCCTTCCAGTTCTATGCCGTTCCGGCTTAAAAGCTCCATGATGCCCGCAGGCGTACAGGAGATAAGCGCATCATCCCCGGTGAACATCTTACCGATATTAAGCGGGTGGAATCCGTCCACGTCCTTTATGGGATCTATGGCGTTGATGACCGCTTCCTCCCTTATCTGAGGAGGCAGGGGCATCTGCACCAGTATGCCCGTTACCGAAGACGTATTGTTAAGCTCGCTGATAAGCTGCAGGAGCTCTTCCTCTGTGGTCTCCGCGTCCAGCTCGTATGTGACGGACCCGATGCCCGTATATTCGCAGGCCTTCTGCTTGTTCCGCACATAGATCTTCGATGCGGGGTCGTTTCCCACTATAACGACTGCCAGGGAAAGATCTCCTCCCTTCTCCCGAAAGGCCTTCACCTTGTCCCTGATCTCGTCCTTTATCGATGCTGCCGCAGCCCTGCCGTTAAGAAAAAATGACATTTAATTATCTCCCGCTCAGAATTCCTCTGCTATAAACTCCTCAAACTCCTCTGCCGTCATAAGTATCTTTCGGGGCTTGGTGCCCTCTTCGGCGCCGACAACTCCGGCTTCG
>JAFRYJ010000178.1 GCA_017437705.1 Lachnospiraceae bacterium | reverse complement strand
TTACCCTCTTTTACAGGTTCATGCCGGAGCTCATCTACGAAGGCCATGTTTACATCGCGATGCCGCCGTTATATAAAGTCATCCCCCAGAGGGGACCGGAGCAGTATTTGTACGACGATGCCGCCCTGGCAAAGTACATAAAGACCCACACTGCTCCCTTCACCCTTCAGAGATACAAGGGTCTGGGCGAGATGGACGCGGAGCAGCTCTGGGAGACCACTCTCGATCCGGCCCGCCGCGTGCTCAAAAAGGTGGTCATCGAGGATCCCAGGATGAGCTCGGAGATAACCGATATGCTCATGGGTTCCGACGTGGGTCCCAGACGTACATACATTTACGAGCATGCACAGGATGCGGAACTGGATATTTAACCTTAGATCAAGGAGCATCATATGAAAAGATCAACGGATCAGAACGATCACGAGGAAAACATAATCACTTCCGAGTACTCGGAGGAGATGCAGCGGTCTTATATAAATTACGCCATGAGCGTCATCATCGCCCGCGCCATACCGGACGTAAGAGACGGCCTTAAGCCGGTTCAGAGAAGGACCCTTTATGATATGCACCAGCTGGGCATCAGGTACGACAGGCCCTACAGGAAGTCCGCCCGTATCGTCGGCGATACCATGGGTAAATATCATCCCCACGGCGATTCTTCTATCTTCGACTCACTGGTGGTCATGTCACAGGACTTCAAAAATGGCCTGCCCAGGGTGGACGGACACGGCAATTTCGGTTCCATCGAGGGCGATCCTCCCGCAGCCATGCGTTACACGGAGGCCCGACTGCAGAAGATAACCCAGGAATACTTCCTCGCGGACCTCGACAAGGACGTGGTAGATTTCATGCCCAATTTCGACGAGACCGAAAAGGAGCCCGCCGTTCTTCCCGTCCGCATACCCAATATACTTGTAAACGGTTCGGAAGGCATCGCCGTCGGCATGACTACTTCCATCCCCACCCACAACCTGGGCGAGGTCATCGACGGCGTAAAGGCCCTTATCGCCAACGAGGACCTTACGGACAAAGAACTCATGAAATATATTAAAGGGCCGGACTTTCCCACCGGCGGCATCATCATTAACCAGGATGAACTGGCGGAGATCTACAGGACCGGGCAGGGAAAGATCAAACTTCGGGGACGCGTGGAATACGAAAAGGGAAAAGGCGGCAGGGAGTACCATGTCATCACCGAGATCCCCTACACCATGATAGGTGCCAACATAGGCAAATTCCTCAATGATGTCTACAGTCTCGTTGAATCGAAGACTACAACAGACATCACCGATATATCAAACCAGTCCTCCAAGGAAGGCATCCGAATCGTTCTGGAGCTGAAGAAAAACGCCGATGTGGAAAACCTCAAAAACCTGCTCTACAGGAAAACAAAGCTTCAGGACACCTTCGCGGTGAACATGCTCACCGTCTGCGACGGAAAGCCTCAGGTGCTGTCACTTAAGGGCATACTGGAGAATTACCTGGATTTCCAGTATGAACTGACCACGAGAAAATACCGGAACATGCTGAATAAGGAGCTGGACAGAAAAGAGATCCAGGAAGGCCTTATAAAGGCATGCGACGTCATCGACCTTATTATCGAGATCCTGCGCGGTTCCAAAAGCAGGCAGCAGGCAAAGGACTGCCTCGTCCTTGGCGAGACGAAGGGTATAAAGTTCAAATCCAAGGATTCAAAGGATATGGCTTCTCTCCTGCACTTCACCGAGAGGCAGGCCGACGCCATCCTCGACATGAGGCTCTACAAGCTGATCGGCCTGGAGATCGAAGCCCTGCAGAAGGAGCACGACCAGACCCTCAAAGACATCGCCGAATACCGGGACATCCTTGAGAACTTCGACAGCATGAACAGGGTCATCCTCAAGGATCTGGAAAAGATCAAAAAGGAATTCGCCGTTCCCAGAAAGACCTCAATAGAAAACGCCGAAGAAGCCGTATTCGTGGAGAAGCCCGAAGAAGCCGTGCCCGTCCGCATACTTATAGACAGGTTCGGCTATATAAGGAGCATAGATGATGCAGCCTACGAAAGGAACAAGGAAGCAGCGGACTCCGAGAGCCGCTTCTGCTTCCCTTCTCTTTCAACCGGCAGGACCTGCATCTTCTCCGATGCGGGCAACATGTATGTTATCAGGAACCAGTATATCCCCTTCGGCAGGTTCAGG
>JAFRYJ010000177.1 GCA_017437705.1 Lachnospiraceae bacterium | reverse complement strand
TGCCCCTGCAGAGCTCCGCCATATCGGGGTTCTTCTTCTGGGGCATGATGGAACTGCCCGTCGTGTATTCGTCGGAGAGCTCGATGAATTTGAACTCAAAGCTGGACCAGAGAACGATCTCCTCCGAAAGCCTTGAGAGATGGACCATTATAAGCGATATCGCCGACAGGAGCTCCACGCAGAAATCCCTGTCGGATACGCCGTCCAGGGAATTCTCGCAGACACCGTCGAATCCCAGGAGCTCCGCCTCGTAGAAACGGTCCGTTTTGTAGGTGGTGCCCGCCAGCGCACAGCTGCCGATGGGCGTGATGTTCATGCGCTTCGCACAGTCCGAAAGCCTTCCGATGTCCCTGAGGAACATCCATGCGTAGGCCATCATGTAATGGCCGAAGGTGACGGGCTGGGCCCTCTGAAGATGTGTATAGCCGGGCATTACGGCGTCCTTGTACTCCTCAGCCCTGTCCGTAAGGATCGATGCCAGCTTTTTCAGCCTGTCCCGTATTTCGGTGATCTCCGATAAAAGATAAAGCCTCATATCCTGGGCCACCTGGTCGTTGCGGCTCCTGGCGGTATGAAGCTTCTTGCCCGTGTCGCCGATCCTCTCCGTAAGGACCTCCTCCACGAACATGTGGATGTCCTCGGCGTTTTCGTCGATCGCAAGGACTCCGTCCTGCAGATCCTTAAGGATGCCCTTAAGTCCTTCCGTAATAAGGTCGGCATCCTCCGGCTCTATGATCCCGCAGCGGGCGAGCATGGACGCATGGGCCATGCTCCCCTCGATATCCTGTTTATACATGCGGCTGTCAAAGCCTATGGACGAATTGAAATCATCGGCAAGCTTCACGGTCTCGCCTGATGTCCGCCCTGCCCACATCTTAGCCATTTAGTAGCTCCTTATTTCTTATTCTTCGCATCAACGATGGCCTGGACCGTAATGGGAAGTCCGAACAGGTCGATGAATCCCTTGGCCTGGGCCTGGTCGTAATCGCTGGCGCCGAAGGTGGCGATGTCTTCCGAATAGAGTGAATAATCGCTCCAGATACCCGCCTTGATGATGTTGCCCTTGTAGAGTTTCAGCTTTACCTTGCCGGTAACGTTCTCCTGGGTCTTGTCAACGAAGGCTGCCAGAGCCTCACGAAGAGGAGTGAACCACTGTCCGTTGTAAACCAGCTCCGCATATGTGATGGAGAGCTCCTGCTTTTTGTGACGGGTCATCTTGTCCAGGGTAACGCTCTCAAGATACTCGTGAGCTTTGTAAAGGATCTCGCCGCCGGGTGTCTCGTATACGCCACGGCACTTCATGCCCACGAGCCTGTTCTCAACGATGTCCAGAAGGCCGATGCCGTTCTTTCCGCCGATCTCGTTCAGCTTGAGGATGATGTCCTTTGCGCTCATCTTCTCATCATTTAAGGCAACGGGAACGCCCGCCTCGAAATCGAGAGTGATGTACTCCGGCTCGTCCGGTGCGTCCATGGGAGAGATGCCCATCTCCAGGAAGCCGGGCTTCTCGTACTGAGGCTCGTTGCCGGGATCCTCCAGATCCAGACCCTCATGGGACAGATGCCACATGTTCTTATCCTTTGAATAGTTGGTCTCCCTGTTTATCTTAAGAGGAACATCATGGGCCTCGGCATAATCGATCTCTTCGTCACGGGACTTGATATCCCACTCCCTCCAGGGAGCGATGATGGGCATGTCCGGAGCGAAATGCTTTACAGCCAGCTCGAAACGCACCTGGTCGTTGCCCTTGCCTGTACAGCCGTGGCATACGGCGTCGGCATTCTCCTGGAGTGCTATCTCCACAAGCCCCTTTGCGATACAGGGTCTTGCCATACTTGTGCCCAGGAGATAATCCTCGTAGATAGCGCCGGCCTTCATGGTGGGGATGATGTAGTTGTCCGCAAAATCGTCCATCAGGTCGAGCACGTAAAGCTTTGAAGCTCCGGTCTTCTTTGCCTTCTCCTCAAGGCCGTCCAGCTCGTCGCCCTGTCCCACGTTTCCGGATACCGCGATG
>JAFRYJ010000176.1 GCA_017437705.1 Lachnospiraceae bacterium | reverse complement strand
CGACGAAGGCTATGTTGATGGAGCAGACAGGACCTTCGGTATACATCTGAGTTCAGGCTATCCGGCTGGAAAGATATGCATTCAGGAAGGCCCTCAGAACGCTTCTGTGGACTGGTTCAGGATAAATGTACACGGACACGGGGCACATGTTGCAAGCCCGGAAAAAGGCGTAGATGCGGCTTATATAAGCGCTCAGATCCTTATAGGGCTCCAGTCGGTCACCACAAGGATGACTAATCCCATGGACGTCGTGCTCATAGGTGTCGGAAAGATAAATGCCGGTGATGCTTATAATATCGTTGCGCAGGAAGGATTTCTTGAAGGTACCGTAAGAGCGTATACACCCGAAATACGAAGTGCAACAAAAGAACGTATAGAAAAGCTTGCTGAGCAGACTGCCGCCATTTACGGAGGCACCGTAAGCTTTGAGTGGAAGGACAATGCCTCACCTTTGATAAATGATGCCGTTTCGGTAAAGGAAGCCAAAAGCACGGCTTCAAGACTTTTCGGCAGCGAAAATGTTATTCCCAGGGCTCCCGAAATGGGCGGGGATGACATGGCAGAATTCATCCTCAGAGTCCCCGGAGTTTACTGCTTTGCCGGCTCCTGCGATCCCGAGATGCCGGACACCTGTGTCGCGCATCATGACAGCAGGTTCGACATCGACGAGGACTGCCTGAGGGTATCGGCGCTTATGTACGCGGCCTACGCCGTTGAATTTCTTGAGGGCATAAATGAAGAAGCTTAACGAAGACATTAAAAAGGGGAGTTTCGAGAGAGTCTATCTGCTTTACGGAAATGAACCCTACCTGACAAGGCAGTATAAAAACAGAATAACGGAAGCAGCCGTCGGCGCCGGGAACGACCTCAACATAACAAGGTTCGAAGGTAAAAAGACGGAGGCCGCCGATATCCTTGATGCATGCATCATGCTCCCGTTCCTCGCGGATAAAAGAGTGGTGATAGCGGAGGAAACGGAATTCTTCGGAAAACGTGCCGGAAAGATGAACGAATACCTGGAAGAGATCCCCGATTCCACCGTACTTATTTTCGTTGAGGATCAGGTCGACAGCCGGAGTAAACTCTATAAGGCTGTTGCATCAGCGGGCTATGCTGCAAAGCTGGATACGCCCGACGAGGAGACCCTTTATAAATGGTCCCTCAGCCTTATGAAGCAGTCCGGAAAAAGAATATCAGACAGGACGATGAGGAGCTTCCTTACTAACACGGAACGGTCCATGGACAACATCTCAAACGAGCTGGAAAAGCTGTTTTCCTATATGGGTGACCGTCAGGATATTACGGAAGAGGACGTTAAGGCAGTATGCTCCTTCAAGCTGGAGGATAAGGTCTTCGACATGATCGACATGATGCTCAAAGGCCAGAACTCCCGCGCATTGGATCTGTACAATGCTCAGCTCAAGCTGAGGGATTCGCAGAGGGGCCTTCTGAGCCTGTTCATAAAACAGTTTGAACAGCTTTACCAGATACGGGATCTTTATGACAGGAGGAAGGGCAGCCAGGAGATCGCAGATCTGCTGCGGCTGAAAAAATGGCAGGTGGACAGAAGGCTGTCAGCAGTGAGAAGCTTTACTGCGGAAGAGATAAAGCATTTTCTTGATGATGCCGTCACCATAACAGACGATATAAATTCCGGCAGGATAGAAGAGAAGGCGGCCATAGACATGTACGTGTGCTCCCTGCTTCAGAGGAAATGATGTAACGCGAAGTAAAATAGAGATAAAAAGGTAATAAAAAAAGAGTTCGCGCAGCGAACTCTCAGCGCGCGAGCGGAATCGCGAAGCGATCTTCCTCGCCGCGAGCTGTGCATTCCCCGGAGGGATTTATCATATAGTAAATTCCGAAGGGATTTGCTATATGATAAAAAAACAGCAGGAACGGAGGGTTTGTTCCTGCTGTTTTGAATTTCTATCGATATTATTCGGCTGCAGTCATTTTATTAACTGCTTTGTTAAGACGGCTTACTTTTCTGGAAGCGGTATTCTTGTGATAGATACCCTTTGATTTAGCCTTGTCTATAACACTTGTAGCCTTTAAAAGAGCAGCTTTTGCAGCTTCCGTATCGCCTGATTCGATGGCTGCATCCACTTTCTTGATGTAGGTCTTAACTGCGGACTTAACAGATTTGTTTCTGTCTGCCCTGTTCTTTGCTACAAGGATCCTTTTCTTAGCAGATTTAATATTTGCCACTATGACACCTCCAAAAGATCTTCTGAAATTGCAATTGGAAGACTGAGACACGAAGGTCTTCCAAAACATACGCCTAATATAATAATAAATGACATCATCCTTGTCAATGAAAAAATCGAAAAAACCTTAAAAATAAAGGCTTTCCGCGCTACATAACGGTTGTGTGAAAAAGTTTTAACATGATATAATTATCCGGTACCGGAGGTGGCAATGAAAGCGGATAAAGAGAAGATCAGGAATTTTTGTATAATAGCCCATATCGATCACGGGAAATCCACCCTTGCAGACAGGATGATAGAGATCACCCACACCCTTCCCGAGAGGGAGATGCAGGCCCAGATCCTGGATAATATGGACATAGAACGGGAGAGAGGCATTACCATCAAATCACAGACGGTAAGGCTTCTTTATACTGCGGATAACGGCGAGGAGTATATCTTCGATCTTATCGATACCCCCGGCCATGTGGACTTCAACTACGAGGTGTCAAGGTGCCTTGCGGCCTGCGACGGTGCGGTGCTCGTAGTCGACGCGGCACAGGGCGTTGAAGCACAGACCCTGGCCAACGTATATATGGCAATCGATCACGATCTGGAGGTCCTTCCCGTTATCAACAAGATAGATCTTCCTTCGGCAGATCCCCAGAGAGCCATCATGGAGATAGAGGATGTCATAGGCATTCCCGCTGAAGATGCACCTCTTATCTCTGCCAAAAACGGTACGAACATCAGAGAGGTCATGGAGAAGATAATCGAGTATCTTCCCCCTCCCGAAGGCGACGAGGATGCGCCTCTTAAAGCACTTATTTTCGACGCTGTATACGATCCCTACAAGGGGGTCATCGTATTCTTCAGGATCATGGACGGCCGCGTTAAGGCCGGTACAAGAGTACGGATGATGGCCACAAAGGCCGAATTCGACGTGGTTGAAGTGGGATACTTCGGTGCTGGCCAGTTCCTGCCCTGCGACGAGCTTTCAGCAGGCATGGTAGGTTATCTCACGGCCAGCATCAAGGAGCTTAAGGATACACGCATAGGCGATACAATCACCGAGGCTTCAAATCCCTGCAGCGAGGCTCTCCCGGGCTATAAGAAGGTAAATCCCATGGTCTACTGCGGCATGTATCCCGCAGACGGATCTCATTACGAAGATCTTAAGGAAGCCCTGGAAAAGCTTCAGCTCAACGATGCTTCGCTTTTCTACGAGCCCGAGACGTCTGTGGCGCTGGGCTTCGGATTCAGATGCGGCTTCCTGGGGCTTCTGCATCTGGAGATAATCCAGGAGAGGCTTGAACGGGAATTCGATATGGACATAATCACCACGGCCCCTTCCGTTGTGTACAGGATACATAAAACGGACGGGACGATGATCGAGCTCACAAATCCTTCAAACCTGCCGGAGCCTTCCGAGATCGAATACATGGAAGAGCCAGTTGTCGATGCGGAGATAATGGTAAGGACCGAGTATATCGGCCCCATAATGGAGCTGTGCCAGAAGAGAAGGGGCACTTATGTATCCACTGAATACCTGGAGGATACGCGTGTACTTATAAAGTATGTCATGCCGCTCAACGAGATCATATACGATTTCTTCGATGCTCTTAAATCCTGTTCCAGGGGCTACGCATCATTTGATTACGAGCTTAAGGGCTACGTCCGTTCGGAGCTTGTCAAGCTGGACATACTGGTCAACAGGGAAGAGGTGGACGCACTTTCATTCATCGTTTTCGCTGGATCGGCCTACGAAAGAGGCAGGAAGATGTGCGAAAAGCTTAAGGAGGAGAT
>JAFRYJ010000175.1 GCA_017437705.1 Lachnospiraceae bacterium | reverse complement strand
AGAAGGGTGCCGTCCAGGTCGGTCATTATAAGCCTGATGTCCTTTGCCATTATCTTTCCTTCCCCCGATACTCAAAACCCTCGAGCTTCCCGTCCAGATAACTGTTTATCATGTGGGCTACGCCGCCTTCCCAGACTGCAAGGGTGGTGAACTCAGCGGATTCCAGGGCAAGAGGCATGGCGTTTGCCATGGCGACGCCTGTTCCGGCGGCCCGGAGCATATCCGAATCATTGTCCCCGTCTCCGAAAGCCATGATGTCCTTCGTATCCACTCCGAAGATCTGATCGGTCTTAAGAATGATATTCTCCTTTGTTGCGGTCGTATTCGTTATGACGTGCTCGGTAGGCACGCTTCCCAGCGCAGAGAGTTCGCCTGACGCGGTGATCACTTTCCAGGCCTCTGCCTTGATGTCCAGATCAGGATAAATAGTATATATGACCTCCACATGGTTCTCTTCCGAAGAGAGCAGTTCTTTTACATCGGTCTTCACGGACATCTCTATAAGCATGTCGTATCCCCTGGGCAGGGGAAGCTTCGATATATTTTTCTCGTATATCGCTTTGTCTATGTAGCAGACACCGTTAATGGCTATCGCCGGCATACAGGGGATCGTCCCGAAATAATCGTAAAGCTCCATTAATGTATCGTGTCTCATCTCGTCCCTGTAAATGCATTCGCCTGTCTTTCTGTTGAATATCGACCCGCCGTTGCAGTAGACCACATACTCAGCCATGGGCAGCCTGTCTATCAGGTGCCTGGCCAGGTTTTCAAAACGGGCAGTTACCGGTACAAAAGGAATGCCGGCATCAACGGCCCTGTAAAGAGCCTTTATATCTTCGTCCGTTATCCTGTTGTTGTCATCGAAAAGTGTTCCGTCCAGATCGGACAGTATCATTTTTATCTCTCTTGCCATATCCTCTTACCTTTTATTCAGTGATCTTCTGTCAGCTCCCCGTCGAGATAGCGGTTTATCATATAGCCTACGCCGCTCTCCGTGTTTTTCTTCGTGATGTAAGCGGCTGTTTTTTTCGTCTCCTCCATGGCGTTCTCCATAGCGACGCCTATGCCGGCATTGCCGACCATCCCCGCATCGTTTGCGCCGTCGCCGAAGGCCATGATCTCCTTTGCGCCGACTCCGACTATCTCCTTCATCCTCAGGATCATATGCTCCTTGTTGGCCGATGCATTGGATATCTCCAGGTCCGTCGGGAACGCTCCCAAAGTGGAAAAGTCCCCCATGGCCGATATCACTTCATTGGCCCTGTTCGTCGTCTCCACATCGGGAAGGATGACGAAAATGATCTCCACCCTGTAGGCATCATCCCTTACTATATCCTTGATGCTGGGAACGAATGTGGAAGACAGCGTGGTCTGCCTGTAGGCGATCGGGATGAACATGTTATGGAAATGTTTATCGTAAGAGACCTGGTCGGCAAAGCATTCGCCGTTTGCCACTACGAACTGCATGCACTGCAGAGTATCAAAATACTCCAGCATGCGAAGGACCGTGTCCTTGTCCATTTCGTCCATGAAAAGGCATTCCTTTGTTTTATAATCGTAAAGCGAAGCCCCGTTGCAGCATACGACGTAATCCACTTCATCAAAGCCTTCCAGTGCCTGCTCGATGGCCGAAAGGAACCTGGCGCTTACGGGCACGATGCTGATGCCGGCTTCCCTTGCCCTTTTCAGGGCTTTTATATTGTCTTCGGTGAGTTTATTGTCGTCATCTAAAAGCGTCCCGTCCAGGTCGGACATTATTAGTCTTATGTCTCCTGCCATTAAGTCTCTCCCATATCTACTATACCCGGGGATATATCACTCCAGCTCCCCGTCCAGGTATTTGTTCACCATATATGCCACGCCGCTCTCCGTATTTTTAAGGGTGATATAGTCTGCGGCGGCCTTTGTCTTTTCCATGGCGTTCTCCACGGCTATGCCTATGCCGGCGGCCTTTATCATTCCCGAGTCGTTGTCGCCGTCGCCGAAGGCCATGATCTCGGAGGGGTCCACACCGAGGATATCCTTCATCCTGAGGGTGATGTTCTCCTTGTTGGCCGTTCCTGCGGAGATCTCCATTTCGGCAGGGAACGCCCCCAGGGTGCACAGGTCGCCGAAGCCTTTTATCACTTCGTCCGCCTCCGCTTTTGTTTCATCGTCCGGGAACAGCACATAGATGATCTCCACCCCTGCGCCTTCTTCCATAACCTTGTCCCGGATCGTCAGCATCACCGAAGGGTCGTTCTCCCTTTTGTAAAGGTAAGGCACCTCCATCGTATGGTAATACTTTTTAAATGAAGGGCCGTCCACATAGTTCGTTCCGTTTATGGCAGCATACTGTACACACGGCAGCGTATCCAGATAGTCCAAGATCCTGAGCACCGTCTCCCTGTCGATGGCATCCCTGAACAGGCATTCCTTCGTCCCGATATCATAGAGGGCCGCGCCGTTGCAGCATACCACATAGTCGGCCATGGGAATGTCCTTAAGGACCGGCTCGGCAAGCTTTAAGAACCTGGCCGTTACCGGTACGATCTTTATCCCTGCATCGTACGCTCTCTGGAAAGCCTTGAGGTTTTCCTCCGTAGGCTTATGGCCGTCGCCGAGAAATGTCCCGTCCAGATCGGACATTATAAGCTTTATCCTGTTCCCCATAAATACCTCCGATCCTATCTGCCAAGCTTTTCAAGCTCGTCTGTCAGGCGTTCCAGCGTTACTGCCACACCGTCTTTCTCGTTGGGATCCGTGATCTCGTCGGCTATGACCCTGATGCTGTTGCGGGCGTTGCCCATTGCAACGATATATCCCGAAGCCTCCATAATGCTCCTGTCGTTCTCCGAGTCCCCGATCACCATGGTCTCTTTCTTTTTGATGCCCAGCTGCCGCAGGAGTTCCGTAAAAGCGCTGCCTTTATCGGCGCCCTTCACGCTTATCTCCAGGTTCTGCTGCAGTGATTCCACCACCTCAAGGCCGCCCATGGCGTTGAGCTCCTCTTCCGCCCTTTTCTTATCGGCCTGATGCTTGAACAGGCAGTAGAGTTTCTCCGGATCGTCCTGTCTATCTTTCATGAATTCAATGATGTCCGGCACAACGTTCTTTTTCGTCCTGGAAGAATATGAGAGCGAGAATTCCAGCCGGTCGATGGTCACCCTGTCCTGCTGGACATAGATCTCCCCGTCGAAGTAGACTTCCGGAGCCGTTACCGGGAAGCTCATGAGAAGCTCCATGATCCTTATCCCCTGCTTTAACGGTACCGGCTTTCTGTACACCGGCCTGCTCTCCGGGATATCCGCTATCACCGCACCGCCGGAAAAGATTCCGTAACGGAAGGCGTTAAGCTTCTCCACATCCTCCGGTAATCCGTGCATAGGCCTCCCCGTTGCCAGGCACATGATGATGCCCTTCTCCGCCGCCTTCCTTACTGCAGCCGCCGTACGGGGACTGACGCGCTTTTCGCCGTCCACCAGCGTTCCGTCTATATCTATTGCAATTAATCTGATATCGTGTTTCATGGATCAGAAGATCCCTTTCTCCGTAATTACCAGGTCTGTTCCGGCATCGTATTCATATGCCGGCAGCAGGCCGTCAAACCTCTGCAGTTCGAATGCAGCCTGGACAGTGAAAGCGTTCACCGCCTTCCTTAAGTACCTGTCGTAATATCCGCCGCCCATGCCCAGCCTTCTGTGCATTCTGTCAAAGGAAACGCAGGGGCATACGATAAAGTCGATATCTTCCGCAGGAACATGTATGCTCTTTTCCGGATCCGGCTCCCTGATGCCGAAGCTCCCCGTTTTCCAGCCCTCCGGCCCGCAGGGCACATAAGCCTCCATTACGGTCCCGTCCATGCATACGGGGAAGCAGACGGTCCTGCCGTCCTCAAAAGCCCTTTGTATAAGCGGATCTGTCTGTACCTCGCTGCCGGTGCTGCTGTAAAGCAGTATCGTGCGGGCATCCCTGTACTGCGTAAGGCCCGCGATACGGCCGCAGATCACCTCAGAAAGACATAGTATACTGTTTTTATGCATCTTATTCCTTTTTAAAAGCATTTCCCGCCTTACGGCCTTCTTGTCTTCCATGGCATACTCCTGCGAAAATACCATAATATTGTACCATATGCGGCCCTGAATTAACACCGCTAAAAAAACGAATATATATGCATTTTTATTGACATATATGCATATCGGGTGTATATTACGGTAATGATGATGAAAGCGTCGCGCTTTCGCAAAACAGGAGGATATTATTATGAAGAAGTTTCTTGCATTATTATTGACAGCAGTTATGGCGCTCTCTCTGGCAGCATGCGGCGGCAAGAAAAAAGATACCGGCAAGGAGATCACTGCCGAAGAAGCTGCAGAGATGACGGATGATGAGCTGAAGGAAGCTCTTACAACAGTTACCGACGGAAAGCTTACGGTAGCCACAAGCCCCGATTTCGCACCTTATGAATTTTATGCAATCGATGAAAACGGCGACCCTCAGCTGGCGGGCTTTGATATGGAACTGGCCAAATATATAGCAGATTACTGCGGACTGGATCTGGAAGTCGTTCCCATGGACTTTGACGGCACCATCGCAGAGCTGGCGGCAAAGAAGACCGACCTGGGCCTTGCAGGCTATTCACCGGATCCCGAGCGTGAAGACAAGATGGACTTCTCGATAATCTACTATACCGGCGGACAGTCCTTCGTATCATCAACGAAGAAGGCGGATCAGTTCACAAGCCTTGAAAGCGCCAACGATCCCAAGTTCTCCATCGGCGCACAGACAGGCTCCATCCAGGTAGGCCTTGCCGAGCAGTATACTCCCGATGCAGACATCATCCAGCTTACAAAGGTAACGGATATCGTTGCAGAGCTTATCGCAGGCAAGCTTGACGGTGCCTTCATCGAGACCGCCGTTGCACAGAGCTACGCTCAGAACTACTCCGATCTCAAGATCCTCTACGACGTTCCCTACGATCAGGAAGGTTCCGTTGTAGGCGTATACAAGGGCAATGTGGTCCTTAAGGAGCTTGTAAACCGTGCCATCCAGGCTGCCCTTGACGACGGATCGATGGACAAGTTCGTAGCCGATGCGAATGAGCAGGCATCAGGCAATATTTACGAAGGTCTTATCGAGGATAAATAATAAGGTCCCGTAGGAACATTATAAAAAGACTGTAAAAGGGGAGAAGAGATCCTTCTCCCTTTTTCTTCTGAATAAGGAGTTCTTATGATATCTGTTGAAGGTTTCGAAAAAACATTCCGTTATATGAGCATGTTCTGGCAGGGCATGGGTACAACGCTGGCGCTGTCTTTCTTTACTGTGCTCTTCGGCTTCATGCTGGCGCTGATCCTGGCTCTTATGCGCCTGTCAAAATTCAAGGTGCTGAAGGCATTTGCGTCGGTTTATGTTGAAGTATTCAGGGCAACGCCCCTTCTGGTGCAGCTCTTCATCGTTTACTACATACTGTTTGACGGAGTAGATCTGCCGGCTGTCAAGCTTTTCGGATTTATCCGTTTCGAAAGGTTCGTCCCCGGAGTAGTTGCCCTTTTTCTGAATTCCGGCGCTTACCTGAGCGAGATCATACGTGCCGGCATCCAGTCCATCGACGTAGGCCAGACAGAGGCGGCAAGGTCCCTGGGTCTCAACAGGGTGCAGACGCTTAAGAGCATAGTGCTGCCCCAGGCCATTAAGAATATTCTTCCGGCCATAGCAAACGAATTCGTTACGATAATCAAGGAATCATCGATCTGTTACACCATAGGCGTTCAGGAGATCATGTATGCGGTCGCTTCCGTAAAGGGCTCCACCTTCTCCATAGGCGAGCCTCTTTTGGTGGCCACCGCCATCTACTTCTGCCTGACGTTCCCTACCAGCAAGATCATTCAGTATTTTGAAAGGAGGATGAGCCGCGGTGACAGAAGATAGGATAATCGAGATCGAGCATCTCAAAAAGTATTACTACAAGGGCAAGCTGAAGGCCCTTGACGATGTTTCCCTTACCATAAACCGCGGCGACGTTGTGGTCATCATCGGCCCCTCGGGATCAGGCAAGAGCACCTTCCTCCGCTGCATGAACCTTCTGGAGGAGCCCACTGAAGGCATCATAAAGGTGGACGGGCGGGACATCACAAAAAAATACGTTACTGACGAGCAGGGAAATAAAAAGAAGCTGGATATAGACGAAGTCCGCGAACACATGGGCATGGTCTTCCAGCATTTCAACCTGTTCCCTCACAAGACGGTCATTCAGAACATGATCCTGGCACCCATGAAGGTGAAGGGCCTGTCAGAAAAGGATGCCACGGAAAAGGCCATGGCCCTCTTAAAACGTGTCGGTCTCGACGACAGGAAGGACAACTACCCCATCCAGCTGTCCGGCGGCCAGAAGCAGCGTGTGGCCATAGTACGAGCCCTTATGATGGAGCCCGAGGTGATGCTCTTCGACGAGCCCACCTCCGCCCTTGACCCCGAGATGGTAGGCGAGGTGCTGGACGTTATGAAGGAGCTGGCGCGTTCCGGCATGACTATGGCTGTCGTTACCCATGAGATGGGCTTTGCGAAGGAGGTCGGGAACCGAGTGGTATTCATGGCCGACGGCAGGATCCTCGAGGAAGGAACGCCCGACGAGATCTTCTCGGCTCCCAAAAACGAAAGACTGCAGGATTTCCTGTCAAAGGTACTGTATTAAACAAAGGATCCATATATGAATAAAAGTGATGCCGTTTCCTACATAAACGGAATATCGGAAAAACTCAACATCCTTGCCGACGATATATGGGAATATGCCGAGCTTTCCCTTCAGGAATACCGGTCTGCCGCCCGTTATATCGGGATGCTCCGGGATGAGGGCTTTGCCGTCACGGAAAAGCTGGCCGGAATTGACACCGCATTCTGCGGCTGCTTCGGGTCCGGTCATCCTGTCATAGGCATACTGGGCGAATTCGACGCCCTTTCGGGGCTGTCACAGAAGCCCTGCTCCGTATCCCCGGAGCCCCTGAAAAAGGGCGGCTGCGGCCACGGATGCGGCCACAATCTTCTCGGGGCAGGCGCTCTGGGCGCCGCCATGGCAGTCAAACATTATCTCGAGCAGCTTCCCGAAGGCAGCGGCACAGTCATTTTCTTCGGCTGTCCCGGCGAAGAAGGCAATTCGGGCAAGGCGTTCATGGCCAGGGAAGGCATGTTCTACGGCCTTGACGCCGCATTAACGTGGCATCCCGGCTCCGTCAACGAGGTCGCCACGGGATCCAACCAGACCTCGATGCAGGTGGAATATGCATTCCACGGGATCGCATCCCACGCGGCGTCGGCTCCGCACCTGGGCAGGAGCGCTCTTGATGCTGTGGAGCTTATGAATACCGGCGTACAGTATTTAAGAGAGCATATGTATCCCCGGGATTCGGTGCACTATGCCATCACCGATGCGGGCGGGCTGTCCCCCAACGTGGTGCAGGCCGAAGCGAAGGTTCTTTATATGGTACGCTCCGACAACGTTCCCAACACGAAAAAGCTTCTGGAGCGGGTGGATAAGATAGCGGAAGGCGCCGCCCTTATGACGGGTACGACGCTTACCAGAAAATTCATCGACGGCACCTCGAATATGCTGTCAAACAGCGTTCTGGAGGGGGCACTTTACGACAGCATGCAAAGCGTTCTCCTGCCCTCCTATACCGATGATGAGCTGGACTTTGCCCGGAAACTCTTCGATACATATCCCCATTCGGGGATACCCGGGGCATCACCGGAAATGATTACGGAGGATATCGCATTTCTGAAGGAGGCTTCGGAAAACGGAACCCGCCCCTTAAATGATTTTATAGTACCCTACCGCCATTCGGAGACCGTTCACTTCGGATCCAATGATGTTGGCGACGTCAGCTGGCAGACCCCTACCGCATACTTTTATGCGGCGGCCTGGACATCAATGTCTCCCGGCCACAGCTGGCAGAACGTGTCCATCGGCATGCATCCGCTTTCGAGGAAGGCCATGCTCTGGGCATCTTCCGTGCTTGCAGAGACAGTGATAGGGCTTATGGAGGATCCCTCCGTACTTGAAAATGCAAAGGCGGAATGGTCCGTAAAGGCGGCGGAGGGCTACGACTGCCCCATAGAAAAAGACTGTGTACCTGCGGCTATTGAATAATCTGCAGGTTGTGATATTATAGCTTTGTAAATACTTGATCAGGGGAGCATCAGCTGAGAGGAAGCAAGTCTTCGACCCTTTACCTGATCCGGATAATGCCGGCGAAGGGAGATCGGAAATACCTTTCTCTTAATGCGCGGCTTTAAGCCCGCATTTTTGTTTTCCGAAAACACCATATTACCGGATGCTTTATTGCTTCCGGGCGCAGAATGAGGAGGAAACATGGAAAGAAAGAAGCTTTTGACCATCGCCGAGGGCGGCATCGCGGTTGCCCTGGCCATAGCACTCAGTTACCTTAAGATACCGATCGGTCTTTCCTTCGGCGGATTCGGAGGTTCCATCGACCTTGTCATGGTGCCGATCATCTTCTATGCCATCAGAAGGGGACCCTTATGGGGAATGGCATCGGGTCTTATATTCGGAACGCTTAAGTTCTTCCTTGCCGGCGGCACGGCTGTCAACTGGCAGTCCATGCTCCTGGACTACTCTCTCGCCTACATGATGGTGGGCCTTGCCGGCCTCATCTCAAAGGCAAGGACGAGTTATCCCATGGCCGGTGTTGCAGCCCTTATAGGCTGTCTGGGAAGATTCTTCATACACTTTATTTCCGGCGTCACCATCTACAAGGAATATATGCCCGAAGAATTCCTGGACATGACTATGACCAGCCCCACATTCTATTCGATACTTTATAACGGCACATATATGCTGCCCAATACCATACTGGCGGTCGCTATCTGCGCCATCTTTGCAGTTCCGCTCAACAAGCTTATAAAATACGAGGGTTAACAGATATGGAATATGCAGCAGTCACACTGCGCAAAGGAGAAGGACGGTATCTCAAAGCAGGCGGCCTGTGGGTATATGACAACGAGATCGGCAGCGTTGAAGGAAGTGTTAAAGACGGCGGCATCGTAAAGGTACTGGATCACGACGGATACTTCCTGGGCTACGGTTTTATCAACAGCGCCTCGACAATAAGGGTGCGCATGATGTCAAGGGGGGAAGACGTCCCCGTCGACAGCGCCCTTCTTGAAAGGCGCCTCAGAAGCGCCTGGGAATACCGCAAAAAGACGGTCGATACCGGATGCTGCCGCATAGTTTTCGGCGAGGCCGACCTGCTGCCGGGCATCGTTATAGACAAGTTCTCGGACGTGCTGGTGGTGGAGAGCCTGGCCCTGGGCATAGACCTGATGAAGCCCGACATCGTCCGCATTTTAAAAGATATACTGGCGGAGGACGGCATCATCATAAGAGGCGTTTACGAACGCAGCGACGCCAGGGTCCGTGAGCTGGAGGGCATGGAAAGATACAAGGGCTTTATTGGCCCGGAATTCGACACCACCGTGCAGATCGTCGAAAATGACGTAAAGTATTATGTGGACGTGAAGGACGGTCAGAAGACCGGCTTTTTCCTGGATCAGAAGCTCAACCGCCGGCGTATCCACCGCATTGCAAAGGACGCCGACGTGCTGGACTGCTTTACCCATACCGGTTCCTTTGCACTTAATGCTGCGGTCCACGGTGCAAGGCATGTGACGGCCGTGGATGCCTCGGACATCGCCATAAAGGACGCAGAAAGGAATGCGGAGCTGAACGGCGTATCGGACATCTGCGATTTTATATGTGATGATGTCTTCGACCTGCTGCCCCGCTTCCATCGCGAGGGGCGCACCTTCGACCTGGTGATCCTTGATCCCCCGGCCTTTACAAAATCGAGGAGCTCCGTAAAAAAAGCCGTAAAGGGCTACCGCGAGATCAACATGGCCGGCATGCGCCTTATAAGGGACGGCGGCTTCCTGGCCACCTGCTCATGCTCCCATTTCATGGAGCCGGAGCTCTTTTCAAAGACCATTGCGGAGGCAGCCCGTTCCGTTCACAGAAGGCTCAGGCAGGTGGAATTCGGCACCCAGTCTCCGGATCATCCGATCCTGTGGGGCGCCGACGATTCCTATTATCTTAAGTTTTACGTATTCCAGATATTCAGCGGGATCTGACGATCCGCTGACAATAATGGCTCCTATCAGGCAAATATTAGAGCGGCCCGCAATTATAAGTT
>JAFRYJ010000174.1 GCA_017437705.1 Lachnospiraceae bacterium | reverse complement strand
GTTTTTATAAAGCATAAGAAAAGTGAACACCGCCAGCGTAAGGAACACCGCCCCCACCACGGCCAGCTCCTGAACGGCTATGGCCACGGCAAATTCAGCTATTACGGCAACAAGCATTATGACTATAAGCATGATAAAAAAGCCTTAACCTTCCTCATAGAACGGAGATCCTGCGGGCCTTTCGGCTCCCACCGGAAGATAATCTATCATTTCGAATTTCGGCCTTCTCCACCAGCCTTCCATATCAACTTCCACCGCGATGCCCATACCGTTGGGGCTGAGGCGGAAGGCCTTTGCGGCTTCATCGGGAGAAAGTGCCTCGAGCATGAGCACGCACATGATGGCGCCGTGGAATACTACAGCCACCTCATGGAGTCCCTCGTAACGGCATTTCTTTACGATATTGGTTACGGCTCCCATAACGCGGAATCTGGCCTCCAGGATGGACTCAGCCAGCTTCTCGTCCATGATGAAATCCGGCTCCATCCTCGACCATCTGAGCATCTTCGGCGTGCCTGCCATTTCAGATGCGAACATGCCCTCCTTTTCACCGAAACCGACTTCCCAGAGTCCTTCTATCTCTTCCTCGGGTACGCCGGGGAAGAAGATCGCCGCTGTCTCGCGGCATCTGGTGGCAGGGCTTCTAAATACTTTTTCCACTGTGGGATATGTATATTTCGCTTTCAGAGCCTCCAGCTCTGCACGGCCTTTATCGGTGATGGGCTCATCTCCCCATCCGAGAAACCTTCCTTCATCGTTGGCCTTCGTCGTGCCGTGTCTGATAAAGTTGATAACAAGCTTTCTGTCTTCCATTTCATCCGCCTTTCAGTATTTCGGGTCACAATGCCATCCGAAACATTCTACCACATTTTGCACAAGGTAAAAAGGGTGATGTTCTCTATCTTTGCTATGCTGCAGGGGATCGGGTCAGGATAACTTCCGATGGGTCTCATAAGGCAAAACAGAAGGCAGGATGCATCCCTGCCTTCTGTTTTTATTTCGATCTTCTGTAATTACGGATAATATCAGTTGCCGCCTTCCGCCCTGCGGACCTCATATCCTTCGTCTTCCCACAGTTTCTTTATCTGCCCGTAGATCGCATCGTTGATCTCCGAATTGGGAATATCATCACCGAATACGACCTTGGTCCCTTCCCATACTTCCATCTGTGATGAAAACTCCTTTCCGCCGTAAAGAGTACATATGGTCTCCTCGGTCTCACCCGTGACGACATTGACGACAACGATATCAATGGCCTTCTGATAAGCAGGCACCTTTTCCCCTGTGCCTTCCACAATATAGTCTGTGATGTGAACCGGCTCCCCCGGCCTGTACTGGATCAGATATTCTATCTCGGAAAGTGCATGCGGCAGCTTATCGGGAGGCAGCTGGGACATCAGGCCGCTTTTAAAGCTCATGCTGCCGTCGGCATACTCCTGACTTACAATAGCGTATTTCCCTTTAGGAGACCTGCCCATTTCGGAAACGGCGCTTTTGTCACCGCTTCCGTCAAGGGAACCGTCGAAGACATCCAGGGTGACGGTGCTGCCGCTTATCTTCGGTGCGGTCTTCTCGCCGTTTGCATAGTAAAGCGCCACCTGAACGGGGTCGTTTCTGTGACAGATGAACACTTTTGCCTCGTCCTCATAGTCGCCGCTGACCGCCTTTATGGTGAATTCTTCGAGGCTGTCCCCTTCGGTATTGACTACCCGGTATCTTC
>JAFRYJ010000173.1 GCA_017437705.1 Lachnospiraceae bacterium | reverse complement strand
GGCAGGACAGGTGCGATGCCTTCACTGTTTCTTCTCTCCGTATCCAGCATCTTTTTATAAAGGGCTATGGCGTACTTCATCTCGGGTATGTCGGTTTTCTTCTCTCCCTCCGCAAAAGCCTTGAAGTCTGCCATCATTATCTTTTCCACGTCCTGATCCAGGTCGGAAAATCCGCCGGTCATGGGTCTGTCGTCGGGGATGACGGCAGTTTTAAGCCATTCCCCTTTTACCGCTTCGTAAAGATCGTCCTGGATAAGATACTGTCCCTTAAAACAGCGGAGGATCTGAATGATGCAGCCTTCGAGCTCCTGCTGCAGGGAATCGATCTGCCAATAAGAATGGACGTGGATGCCGATATGGGCGATACCTCCAGGAATTCATTTACGGTCCTGGGACCGGACATCATCCTTCCGGATACGGCTTATTATGATGACAACAATCCCGCCGGGCAGCAGCTCCTCGGCGTTTATTCCGATATGGCTGCCAAAATGCTGGCGTTCACGCCCCTTTCGGAGGAGGATCAGAAGACGTTTCTGGAGGATACCATTGCCTTTGACGCGCTGATCGCGAAAAAGGTTAAGAGCAGGCTTGAATGGTCGGAGTATATCAAGTGCTACAACCCCATGAATACGGACGAGGTCGCTGCATGCACGGCGCCTTTCGATATCAAAAAGCTGCTTAAGGATCTTTACGGTGATGATGTTCCTTCGACCATGATCGTCTACGACCCGAAAGCCATTAAAGAGATGAACGGCTATTTCTCGGAGGAGAACTTCACGCTATATGTCCACTGGGCTTATGTTAAGACCCTTCTGCGTGCCTCTGCCTGCCTTTCGGAAGAGATAGCGGCTCTCGGAAGGACATACTCCAGGATCCTCATGGGCGTCGCAGCAGATCCGTCTTTGGAGAAACAGGCTTATCAGGCTGTATCAAAAATGTATGCGGAGCCCGTTGGCGTGTATTACGGCAGGACGTATTTCGGAGAAGAGGCTAAAAAGGACGTTACAACGCTTGTAAAAAAGATCATCGATACATACAAGCTGAGAATGGAAAAGAACACGTTCCTTGCACCGGCCACAAAGGAGCAGGCCATAAAGAAGCTTTCCGCTATCGGGATCAAGATGGGCTACCCTGACTCGGTAGGGGAGATCTGGTCGAAGCTCGTGTTCGATGAAGACGATTCGCTGTTCGATATCATGAGCGGACTTAAATATATCCTTAATAAAGACTGTTTTGACAGGCTTCTTAAGCCGGTTGACCGTACGAAATGGCATATGCCGGGGCATATGGTAGATGCCTGCTACGATCCCATGCGCAACGACATCACTTTCCCGGCGGCCATACTCCAGAAGCCTTTCTATTCCCTGGAGCAGAGCGTAAGCGAGAACCTGGGCGGCATCGGTGTGGTCATCGGACACGAGATATCCCATGCCTTCGACAACAACGGCGCCAACTTTGATGAGCGCGGAAACTTCAGGAACTGGTGGACCGAGGAGGATTTCAAAGTCTTTAAGGACCTTACTCAGGATATGATCGAACAGTTCGACGGCATACCTTACCACGGCGGAAAGGTAAACGGTGAGCTGGTGGTAAGCGAGAACATAGCAGATAACGGAGGAATGGGCGTGACGCTGGATATCATGCACACGCTTGATGATCCCGATTTCAGGGCTTACTTTATAAACAATGCACGCGTATGGTGCATGAAAGCCAAGGAAGAGTTTATTCAGCTCCTTCTGGCTAATGATGTTCATTCGCCCTGTGCCCTGCGTGCCAATATGCCTCCCAGGAATTTCAGCGAATGGTATGAGGCCTTTGATGTTACGGAAAAGGATCGGATGTATATCGCGCCGGAGAAGCGGATCAACATCTGGTAAAAGACTGTTGTTTTACGGGAGAGACCGCATTGATCTATATCATCAGGCACGGACAGACGGAAATGAATAACCGCAAGGTGTTTCAGGGCAGGAGCGACGTATCCATGAACGAGGAAGGCTTGCGGCAGGCGGAAGAAGCGGCAGAGTTTCTTAAAGATATACGCTTTGATAAGGTCTGGTCCAGCCCGCTGAAAAGAGCGGTGCAGACTGCGGAGATCGTAGCCCCCGGAGCGGATATCATGATCGACGACCGTCTTATTGAAATGGATTACGGCCCATACGAGGGCATGGATCTTACTGATCCTCCGCCGGAGATCGTTACATTTTTCAGTGATTTCGTTAATAATCCGGCTCCCGCGGGAATGGAGCGGCTCGACAGCGTTGTCAAAAGGACCGGGGAGTTTATGGAGGAGCGCTGCAGGACGGAGGAAAATGTCCTTATCACCACCCATGCGATAGCCATGAAAGGGATCCTCGAATACCTGACGCCGGAGTCCCGGGGCAGCTACTGGTCAAAATACATCGGGAACTGCGCAGTCTACGTTACGGAATATAAAGACGGTTCCTTTACGGTGCCGGGACCCTTTGACCGGCCTTGAAAACAGAAGAGTTAAAACAGCGTTAAAGACAAAAAAAGCGGTCCATCCAGTGAGGGGACCGCTTTTGTGTTTACGGATTTTAGATCTTCAGAAGCATCATGCCTTCTTTCTTACAGGCACCCATATCGCGCTGCGGTAATCCGGGTCTGTTTTTTCGCCGTTGATGCAGTCGTACCATTCCACGCAGGCGTTTCCGCAGAGCTCATACTCCGGATTTCCGGGTAGCCATTCCCGGAAGATCCTCGTATTAACGCTCTGGAGTGCATCGGGCAGAGGGCCGGTGCAGCTGAACACCGCCCAGTCGCTGCGGGGGAATTCGTAAACGGTCATGCCATCGGGCACATCACCGCCTGTATACTTTCCGGCGATAAGATAGCGGAACCTTCCGTCTGAAAGATCGTCTATGCAGACACCGTATTCGCCGATGCAGTTGTCGACTATGGCCTGTTCGTAAGGATTTGCCGGCGTGTTCCCCGCATATACGTTCAGTGCATACTTTTCGCAGATCTCATCCCAGTATTTCGGGATCTCCTCATGCGCTGTCTCGTTGTCGAATATCCTCTGAAAGCCTATTACCTTAAAAGGAAACATGGATGTTATCGTATAGTCCATTTGATCACCTCCCAAGATCGAAATACTTATCTTCAGGGGCAGGAAGGTCTTTACAGCAGCGCCTCCGCGGACCTGGGTCGGGGTGACGCCGTGAAAGCGCGAGAAGGCTTTGGTAAAGCTTTCCGGTGTGTCGTAACAGTAACGGAGGGCAATATCGATGACTCTGTCACCGGTCTCCCGGAGGTCCAGGGCAGCCTGATACAGCCTGCGGTTCCGGATGTATTCCCCGATGCCGTAGCCCGTCATTAAAGAAAAGCCTCTCTGAAGGAAAAATGGGGACAGAAACACCCTTCCCGCCACATCCCGTACGGTTATGTCCTCCTCCAGGTTATCCTCTATATATTCGATCGCCGTGCGGATGCCGGTGAGCCATTCCATGCCGGATCTCCTTTCCCTGACAGCATCATCATAACCGGGTAAGACGCTTTAATTCCTGTCATTTTATGCTCAGATCTGTCATATCGTATTTTACTTGACGGGTGCATTCAAATGCAATACAATTAACCAAAAGGTTAAATGAAAGGCGGTGATCAGATGGGTATACAGAATACGATGAGGGCTCTGGCAGACCCTACGCGCCGTACCATATTGAATCTTCTGAAGAAAAGCCGCCTGTCCGCGGGCGAGATAGCGGAACATTTTGAAATGAGCATGCCAGCGGTCTCAAAACATCTGGCCGTCCTTAAAGAGGCGGACCTTATAAGAGACACAAGGGAAGGAAAATATATCATCTATGAGCTGAACGCCTCCGTTTTGGACGAAGCGCTCCTATGGATAAAGGATCTGAGGGGTGATAAATAATGAGAAAATTATATACGATCATTTTTATAATAATGCTGGTCTGCGTGGCGGGGACAGCCATACTGCTTATCCTGACTCCGGACCAGGTACCGGTGCATTACGATATCAACGGCAGCGTGGACCGCATCGGCAGCAAATACGAAAACATCATATGGCCTGTTCTGACTGTAGCAACCGGGGTCTTCATCATGCTGATGGCAAAGCGGGAGCGCAGAAAGGCCGAGAAGTCAAATGAGAAGCCCCTGCTCTGCACCGGGATCGGCGTGCTCATCCTGTTTACCGTGCTCGGGTTTTATTTCATGATAAAGTCCCTGAGATACGTCCCCGGCGGGACCTCCGCCGTATCTGCCGACGATCTTAACAGGTTTATAAGCATCGGCATCGGTGCGCTGATGGTCGTGCTCGGAAACATCATGCCGAAAGCAAAGAGGAATTCCGTGTTCGGCCTGCGGACGAAATGGAGCATGGCAAACGATGCGGTATGGCAGAAAAGCCAGCGCTTTTCCGGGATCGTAACGGTCATCGGAGGTTTTGTCATTATCATTCTGGCACTGTTCGTTCCCGGGATCTGGAATACCGTCGTGATGATGGCGGTTATCGCAGTCGTAGTCGTGCTTTCCGTATCAGCATCACGCCGGTACTGGCTGGAGGACAAAGAGGGCGGACGATAAAAAACCGTTAACTGCATACGTTTTATTCCGATGATATATGAGGTGGAAAATGAGCAGGATAGTTGTTATCGCGGGCAGCGTCCGCAGGGGCGGCAATACGGAGATCTTGGCTAAGGCATTTGCAGACGGAGCTTCGGAACATAATGAGGTCGAAGTGATATCCGTGGCGGATCTCGGTATACGGCCCTGCACCGGCTGTAATTGCTGTTATAAAAGCGAAGGAAACAGCTGCGTTCAGCATGATGACATGGCAAAGATATATGAAAAGCTGAAAAGGGCGGACACGCTGATCGTCGCATCTCCCGTATACTTTTATGGCATCAGCGCGCAGCTGAAAGCCCTGGTCGACAGGCTTCACACGCCGATGAGGAATACCTTCGGCATAAAGAGACTGGGCCTTATCCTGGTGGGAGCGGCTTCTCTGGAGGAGCTCTTCGATCCGATACTTCTGCAGTACGGGATGATATGCTAATTCTTCGCCCTGGATGATGCCGGCACGGTGCTGGTAAGAGGCGCGAAAGATCCGGGAGATGTTCTGAAGGGCAGCGGACCGGAGCAGGCGTACGGATTCGGAAAGAGCCTGACATAAAAAGCAGGGGCTGAAGGCCCTTTTTACCGTGATGCAGAAGAGCTTCTTAAACACAGTCTCCAAGGCTTACTTCACATGTTTCCAATAGTAGAACGGCCGCTGTTGTGCTAAGCTTAAAACAGGCTTTTGCCTAACTTTTGGACAGACTGAGACCGGATCGGAATGATGGAGCAACCGCGCATGAAATACCCAGAAAAACAGTATGAACGGGACAGCTTTGCTGCGATATATGATGCGTATTACGACCGTATCTATAAATATGCATTTACGCTTCTCCTAAACAGGGAAGACGCGGAGGATGTTACGGCAGATACCTTTTTTGCGGCGTATGCGAATATAAGCACATACGACCCGGAGAAGGCATCCATGAGGACATGGCTCACCAGGATCGCCCACAACAGGGCGGTGAACCTGGTGCGTTCCGCTGCCTATTCGAAGCGGGAGGACCTGCCGGAAGTGCCGGAGGATCCCGGGTATGCGGATCCTGCAGGACAGATAGCGGCCGCGGAAACGGTGGCCCGTCTTTATGCTCTGCTGAAGCCGGAGGAGAGGGAGCTTTTGAATATGCGCTGCATCATGGAGCTTAAGGACAGGGAGATCGGTGAACTGATGCACCTGCCCGAAAAGACCGTGAACAAGCGGTACAACCGCCTGCTGAAAAAGTGCAGGATCATACTGGAAAACGGGATCTGAGCGATAGAATTGAAGATGGCCGGTGTCTCCAAAAACCGCATCACCTTGTATAAAAACTGACGGACATTTAAGGCTGTGGACTTAAGGCCGGCGTTAACGGATGGACTCTATGGAAAAATGGACTGATAAAGACATAGAAAACTTAATAAAGAACTGCAGCATCACGGACCCCGTGTATAAGGAGGAGCTGAGAAAACGCTTTACGGAAGACGGATTCAAGCTCAGCCTCGACGATCTGGATGCAGTGGCGGGAGGAGTCCGGTCTTCGGTAAAGGACGAGTGGGCAGACTGGTTTTTCCCCGGAGATGAAAAAACATGAGTGCGGGAATTGTGATCGAAAAGCTGGCGGAGGATCTTCCCCAGCTTTATCTTGACCCGGACAAGGACAGCGCGGACTGCTATAAGCGCATCGTCCTCCGGGGAGAAGAGCCTGAAACGAAATGCCTGGGGCATTATACCGGGGATCCCGGCGACAGGGACGAAACGGCGGAAACCCCCGCGGGCCCCGTACGGGTCGTTACCCTCGGGAATCGCAAAGACTTTGAGCTGGTCCTCAGGGGGCTGATGGCCGCAAGGAACGGCCCGCTGGCGGAGATACCGGAAAGCCAGGGAGCTGCCATGCTTACGGTGTTCAACTGGAACAGGATAAAGGCCCATCTGGCATCATTTCCGGAGGATGAGCAGGCTGCGGAGTTCAAACGCTTCACATCGGTGAAGGAGAATTATACGGACATGCTCATCGTGCTGTCACGAGGGCCATACAGCGGCGTCAGAGCGGAAGAAGCGGGGTTCGGACAGGCGGAATGGCTTGAGATCTCCGATACGATACGAAGGTATCATGAGCTGACCCATGTCATATGCCGCAGACTTTATTCCGGCAGGATCGATGCCGTAAAAGACGAGGTCGTCGCCGATGCAGTGGGCATCTATGCAGCCCTCGGACATTACGATCCAGATCTGGCGGGGCTTTTCCTCGGCGTACGGGACGGAGAGTATACCGGCGGCAGGCTTGGCAATTACGCGGATGAGCCGGAAAGGCTGGCCGTTGATGTAAATAAAATGATAAAAGATATTCAGAAGCTCATCGAAGCGCAGGCCGGGGCGGAGCCCGTCGGCCTTATCCCGATCATGATGGGCGCTGAATAACATATACATGAACGAAACTTAAACTGACAGGAGGAATCGGCGGATGAAGAGACTTTTGTCGGCGGTCCTTTGTCTTCTGATGGTGCTCAACAGCGCGGTGATCCCCGTATGTGCGGAGACGAACGAGGAGCTGGGAGCATCACGGGTAACGAAGGCATATGCGACCTTCCAGGGCGAAACGACAGATGTAACCAGATATATTCTTGAGGTCGACGGAGACATGGCCGATAAGGTAACGGTCAAGGTCGAGATGTCGGAGGTCAAAAGCGGCTTCAGATATGAGATCTATCAGATGATCGGAGAGAAGACGAACTTTCTGGCTTCTTCCGATACCACGACCATAGTGTTCAACGCCGATCAGATGGGAGTGGGAGGCGTATGTTACCTTGTAGTGAGGAACAGCTCCGGCAAACTGGAGACCTGGCAGGTGCTGAATTTCAGGATCCACAAGGGGGAGACATCGAAGAAGTTTCCGGAACGCATAGGTTCTGATTTCGGCAAGGGTCTGACCATCGACCTCAGCGACCTCTGCCACGGAATGGAATTTCAGGTGCTTCCCTTTGCAATTCCGGTCACCTTCAAGCGATTTGAGGGCGGCAGGTTCGCCATCGGACTCGGATACAATTCCTCCGATGCAAAATTCTGGAATGACATGAGGAACGGCACTCATGCGCTGCCCATATCTTTCGAAAAACTGAGAGATATCGCCTTAAACGATGAGAACAAGGGTACTTCCGTAACAAAGGGAATGGGAGCGGTCATCGTTGTTTCCGGGTACGTAGAGGGCAACATCTACAATACCGACCTGCCGCTGCACGGACGTCTTCAGGCATATGTGGGCACAGGCTTCAACACCGTAGGCCAGTATGCGATCCTGACCTGGGAAATTACGGGAACCATAGGTGCAGAGGGGGCCATAGACCTGTCCTTTATATATGACGGCAGGACCGATTCCTACGATGCACAGGTAGACAGGCTGAATGTTGGCGGCACGGGCGGACTGGAGCTCTTCGGCGGCCTCGGACTGGCCGGTATCTTTGCGGTGGGCGTTTACGGCGCAGCCTCATTATCGATCCATTTCGATATCGTTCCCGAAGCCTGCATTTCCGATTTTATAGTCGCCGGACAGCTGGGCGTCAAGGTCAAGGTCCTGGGCAAGGTCGTCGTCAATTTCAAACTGATCGCCGGCAGCTACGATTTCGTTAGCGGCAAGGTGGGCGCACCGCCGCTGCAGCTGGAGGTTAAGGAAAAGGAACTGGGTGATGCGATGCTGGCCCAGGATTACGGGTCTGCCGTTATACTCACCCAGGAGGCGTCGGGCGGCATGAAATGGCAGGGCAACAGTGTTCAGAGCACTCCCAGATTCAATTCCGAATGGATAGATGATGCGGATTTCTCAAGGAAGATCGCATCAAATATCTCACCCGGATCCCAGGTGCAGATAGCTAACGTACAGGGATCCGCCGTACCGCAGATGAACGTCATCTTCCTGAGCGACGATACGGGCAGGGAGGCCGGCAACAGGGCCACCCTTATGAACACATATTACGACATCGCAACCGGATTCCTTTCGGACCCCATAAAGATCGACGATGACGGCACCGCGGATTTCGATCCGTATCTGTATCACAGCGACAGGTATTCCAGCACTTATCTTGTCTGGAAGAACGCCATAAAGCCGCTGAACAACCAGATGACCCTCTCGGAAACGGCAGACAATACAGAGATCGAATTTGCCGAATTCCAGGTGGGCGGCAGCTGGAAATACAAGACCCGGATCACCGATCTTGCAGGCAGCGGACAGTACGCTGCGGGCGCCAAGGTCGGAAGCGACAGCGAAGGCGAGCCGGTCGTTACCTATTACACCAATGATGTCGAAGACCCTGCGGGATTCGCAGGTACCCATGGTATCTATGTCGCCAGAAGGATAAGCACATGGAAGTGGGAGAACGAGAAGATAGCGGAGCTGGACGGCAGCATCACCGATGTGGATACGGAGTGGTTCGGCGGCGGCCAGGTGGTGGCAGTGAGCAGGACCGCGCCCGACGGCAGCAAGAGCCTTATCATCTATAAGGACGGCAAACAGGTGATGGAGCGCAAAAACGCATTCTGCGGCAAGTTCATGGAGATGGGCTATAATTATGTTGTCCTCACCTGGTACGAAAGCGGCAGGATCTGGATGATGGAGGAGAACGGCAAGATCACAGCCGTAACTCCCGCAGACCTGGAGATCCCTCCTTCGGAATACAAGCTCCTAGGCAAATTCGGCAGCTCGGGCCTGATGCTGGTAGGAAAGTCGATAAAGGATTCCACGGGCAGGATCTTCGCACTGTACAGCAAGAACGGCGGGATCACATGGGCAAAGCTTGATCTGACGAATATCATCGAGTTCTCTACAATAGGAGATCTGGGCGTGGCATTCACTTACGAGGATGAGCCCATACTCGTATACAGCCTCCAGAATTATGAAACAAATTACGACGATGCCATTACAGACGCGGAAAACTTTGTTCAGGGGAAGATCAAGAGTTCCCAGGAGCTGAACGCAGGTCAGTCCTTCACCCTCGGCGCGGATGATGAGCGATTTACGGATACTACCTGCGACCTGTATATCCAGGCCCGCAGGGACAACAGTCATATCTCCTTCGAAGGAGGAGTCGCACTGGATGAGGACCATGCTCGTCCCGGACAGTTCACGCCCGCTGAGATCACGATCAGAAACACGGGATTATATACCGTGGAGAAGGAGTACATCATGTACAAGGGCGTGCTGCTTAAGACAGCCACCGAGAAGCTGGAGCCCGGTGAGGCGGCGACCGTAAAGGTAGAGCTGCCCCTGCCGAAGAACCCGGGAACGGAGCCCTTCACCTTCGAGATCGAGGTCTCCGAAAGAGAGGACCGCGCCCCCCAGTCCAGAGGGACCGTAACAGTGGGCATCGGTCATCTGGAGGGATTTGTGGAGCATATTTACGAGGACAGACAGGAGAAGCTGGTCTACAGGGTGGACAACTACGGTTTCTCGGATAAAGAGGTAACGATACTTGTCAGGGATGAAGACAGGGATGTCGAGATCTCGAGGGAAGTTATCACCATTGAAAACAACAGTACCTACGAGGATGCCGTAGTGGCGCCGAAGGGACTGTTCTCCCTGGACGGATGCACGAATGTGACGATCTATGTGCTCTTTGACGGAGAAACAGAGGATTCCACAGGTCTTACGGCGGGCCGCATGCTTTCCGTAGAACCTCTGGACAAGGCATATGCAAAGGAATTCGTGCTTCCCGACAAGGTAAAAGAGGAGAACGGAGAGACCTCTTCGGATACCGAAACGGAAACAGAGGACACTGCGGACAGCGAAACGGAGACGGAGACTGAGACGGAAGAAGCTTCGGATGATGAGACCGAAGAAACTGCGGATGATGCGGCTGATGAATCCGAACCGATACCGGAGAATGAATCCGGCGGTGCCCAGCTGCTGGGCGCGGGACACAGCAAGGGAATCAAAAACGTGGGCCTGGTGCTGGCGGCGGTGATCATCGCACTGGCTGCGGGAGCGGCGGCGATACCGGCTCTCAGCGATAAAAAGAAAAACAGAAAAGAATGATGACAGGCGGCCGGGAGCATAAAACTCCCGGCCGTTGGTTTTCGCCTTTTTTACATTGACCGAAGGATAATTTTG
>JAFRYJ010000172.1 GCA_017437705.1 Lachnospiraceae bacterium | reverse complement strand
TGTTTCGTGGCGGTCTCATCCATCTCATTCTTCATCTCAAACATTATGGAGATGAACTCCGTGCCGTCCTCTGCAGCCTCACGGAATATGAAATCGCCTTTGCTGCCGCTTTTGGCATCATTGTCCTTCTCGAAATAGGCAGTGGGGAAGGCCGTCATCCTGATGGAATTGAACTGGTTCAGGCAGTGCTGTTCCAGGCTCTCGCCCACCATCTTCGTGGACTGGCGGGCCTTGAAATCCTTGTAATACTCGATCTGCTCGTCCTTCAGTTTCAGCTCGGATTCGTGCTTCTCCATAAGGGACTTCTCGCGAAGCTGGATCTCCGCGTCCTTACTGGAAAGCTTTCCTTCAAGGGCCGTGATTTCCGTCGTCTTTTCCGAAAGCTCCCTGTCTTTTTCCTGAACGGCTTCCGTGACAGCCAGTTTCTTCTCGGTCTCAGCGGCGGCCAGCCGCGCCTCAAGCTTCTGGATCTCCAGCTCCTTCGCCGCGATAACCTTGTCTTTTTTGCTGATGGCGGAATCGCTTTCCTTTTCCTTCTCCTGAAGAGCCTCCGACACAGCCAGCTTTTTCTCGGTCTCGCTGCCGGAGATCTGAGCCTTCAGCTGTTCGATAAGCATATCCTTTTCAGCCAGCTCAGTGTCCTTTTTGGAAAGCTCCTCGCTGTATGCCTTTTCCTGTTCCATCTTCACGATGGTGATGTCCGATTCCTTTTTCTTCTCCAGCTCCTTTGCCCGGCGCTTCAGTTCCGTCTCAAACTCCTTGTCTCTTACCTGCTGCACGATCTGGGCGTATCCGCTCTCATCCACCTGAAAAACCTGTCCGCAGTTGGGGCATTTGATCTCCTGCATAGCTGTTCTCCTTGCAATTTACTAACTATATTTTAACACGCAGATGTCCTGTTTTACCTGTATATTGCTCCAGGTTTACTGAATTTTTTTCTCTGAACTTTTATTCAGTAAACCTGCCGCGTTGTCTCCGGCCCCTGCATCACGATTGCATCATGATCTATATTTAACGCATCTCCGCTTCCTCCTACACCGTCCTGACGGCCCTGTACACTATATTCCTCCACAGAAGCGATATAAGCCCGAAATCCCTTCCCAGGGACTGGGGCAGCGTGGGCACGCGGTCGTAAAGTATCTGCAGATACTCGCCGTAAGGCGTTTCGTGTTCCAGGATCTCCACGGTAAGCAGGCACTGATCCGTCCGGCGCAGATGCCTTACCCCCGTAATGATGCCCTTCACCGCCGCGGTGTACTCATCGGCATCAATAACTATATCAAGCTTGTCGCCGACGCCCAGGCCTCCCGGCTCGTCCAGGAATACCTTCAGACCGTGCTCCGTCATCACCGTGGTGATGCCGAACAGCTCCGTATCGCCTGACGCCTCCGCAGTTTCCGCAGCCCCGCGATCCGACGCCGCCGCAGGCTCCATACTCTTCTTCACACTCACCATCTCCGCCGCCTTCACCGTAACGGGCTCTTCGCTCTCCTCGTCGCGGCCGTTGACAAGGAACAGCGCCATTACGATGCTGTACATATTCCTTATTATCCAGAACAGTATTACCACCATGCCGATCACATTCCCCCGGCCGGAGTAAGCGATCACCCGGATAATACCGAAGACAGACAGGGCCAGCAGCACGAGGAACGGTATCGCCATTTTCCTGTCCTTCCGCCTGTTCCGGCCCGGACCGCCGCTCTTGTCCGTCACGCCGAAGCGCGTCAGGGAGATGCCGAAGGTCTCCTTCAGGATCGGGATAAACAGGAAGGGCATCACGCTTGTCTCATATATGCTGCTCCACTTCATGGATATCCTGTTGCGGGCGGTGGCACGGAGGCTGAGGCCCTGCATCAGGAACATGGGCAGCCAGTAGATCAGAAGATCCAGCCAGGTGCATTTGAAGACCGGTATCAGGAACACCGCGAACATTAACGGCGACATGATATACACCAGGTTCTTGACGGGCGAATACCAGTAGAATACCGAGCCCAGATAGCTTAGCTTCTGTGCTGCGGTCAGGCCTCTGCGGGTAAGAAGCTTCAGCTTTTTGGCCGTATTTATTACCCCTCTTCCCCAGCGGGTCCTCTGCTTTACATGATCCTTAAGGTCGTGGGGCGTCCTGCCCGACGCCAGGGGCTCAGAAAGGCCCAGGGACAGGTAGTCCGCCGACTCTATCATCATGCCGGTGGCAAAGTCCTCGGTTATGGATCCCTCGTAGAAGCCGCCCGCATCTAAAAGCGCCCGGCGCGACAGCACCGTGTTGGAGCCGCCGTAAATGACGCTGTTTGATGCCGTCTTGCCCGGCTCGATGGTCCGGTAGAAAAGGTCCTGCTCGTTGGGTATGTTCTTCTCCGAATAGAGGCCGAACTGGAACACGTCCGGGTCGTAGAAGCACTGAGGCGTCTGCAGAAGGCCCAGGTGCTTCCGATTATCCTCCGGCAGGCCCTCGCAGCAGTTTTCCACATATACAAAATAGGGGATTGTCTTCATCAGGAAGTCGCTCTTTACGATCATGTCCGCATCCAGCGTGACTATATATGGAGCCGACGTACGCTTCAGCGCCTCGTTCAGATTGCCGGCCTTGGCTCCGCGGTTGTCCGGGCGGTCGAAATAGCCCACGCCCATGCTTTCCGCCAGGGCCCTCATGGACGGCCGCCTGTTGTCGTCGCAGACCCAGATGTGCACCTTCGATTCATCCGGATATTTAAGGTGTTTGCATCCGTTTACGGTCCTCATTATAAGGTCCGTTGTCTCGTTGTAGGTGGAGATAAAGATGTCCACCTCGGGGTACTCTTCCGCACCTATTGCGGGCAGCGGGCGCTTCCTCACGCCCTCCATCGTAAAGAAATGTACGCAGGACTCCAGATAACCGAAGATCTCCACGATAAGCAGTATTATATTGCAGGTGACCGCCGGCCATCCCGCCCTGTAATTTATCGAGAACATCACGCGCCAGCACAGATAAATGAGGGCCAGCAGCAGGAACACATGAACGATTACGCCTCTTAAGACCGCCGTGCCGGTGATCTTCCTCTGACCCTCAGGCTCCTTCAGCCGCACTACGTCGTCGTAGCTGCGCAAAAGCCGGCGGCTGCGCCTCCTGTACAGAAGCCTTATGACGCAGAAGATCACATAGCATGAAAGGCACCACAGAGCGATGCGGCTCCAGGAACGCACCGGCGCCAGTTCTTCGTTGTTCAGCACGTGGATCTGGATCGCAAACCAGTCGAGAATGCCGTATTCCTGAGTCTTTGCGCCTCTCGCTATGGCCGCCGGGTCTTCGCCCTTTATAAGCTCGCGGATCCACATGCCGCAGACCGTGAGGTCATCATCGCCGAGCCTTTCCCTGGCCCCGGATGATGCCTTCACAAAGGACGAGTTCTCATTTTTATTGGACAGGTTCCACACGGCATAGCTTATCTTATGATCTTCAAGATAAGAGAACCAGCGGACGGCCCAGTCGTGATCGATGGGTCCGTCGCCCTCCTTCTCCGTGATGCCGCACTCCGATATAAAAACCGGCAGCCCTGCTTCCACCGCATCTTCCAGCGTCGACATCATCTCTTCATGATGGGACGCGGTATAGAAATGGAAGCTGTACAGCACGTTTTTGAAGGGCACCGGCTTCTCCGCCGGGCTCTTAAGGTCCCTGTCGTAATCCGGCGTGCCGATTATGATGACGGCATCCGGGCTGTTTTTCCTTATGACCGGAATTATTATTTCACAGTATTCATATATATCATCCCACGCGGCCTCGCCGTTGGGCTCGTTGCAGATCTCGTATATTATGTTGGGGACCCCGGCGTACTCCTTCGATATTTCATCGAAGAAGGCTTTCGCCTCGTTGACGTTCATCATAGGATCATAATCGTCCAGGATGTGCCAGTCCACCAGCACGTACATGTCCGCCTTTATGGCGGCGTCGATGCCGCGGTGAAGCACTTCGAGGCTCACGTCCTTATCAGCGATATACTCCTCCGAGTACATGGCAAGCCTTATCAGATCGCAGTCCCATTCTTCGGAAAGCTGCCCGAAAAGAGGCTCGTTCACAAAGTCCGGGTACCAGGTAAGGCCGTGGGTGCTGATGCCCGTAAGCATCACCGCCTCGCCGTCCTCATTAACAAGTTGCCTTCCCTCTACGCGGAGCTGTCCGTCCTCCGAGGGCCTGGCCTTTTCGGAGGGATCTTCAGGCTCGGAACCGTAAACTGCCCCGGCTGCTGCAAGCACAACGGAGAGCATAATTATGAACGCACCCAGGAGCATTATGAGTTTATTCTGTTTTTCACGGAAGTTTTTCATGGAGCTCTTCATTTTAAGGCTTTCCGACAGGGGATCAGGATGATCTCAGTAACAGCATTATTGTCTCACAGTGATGTTTTCATGTAAAGTTACGCCGGGTGCATAAAGAATGCATACCGGGTCCCCGCCATGCTGCGTGTGCCCGTTTTCAGTCCGGTCCTGCCTGTTCAGCGCCGGCATCTGCAGCTCCGCATCTTTTCCGCATTACTAAAAGTATATTTTCATATGACAAATCAGAATAGCTCTCATGTAGCCCGCCGTGGCGCATTATAGTATCATATAATAAACGAATATTATTCTGCCGCGATTGGGAAGACAACTAAGGGAGCTGTGCGGCCGGAGGTATTTAAGCAAAGCAAAAACATTATCCACTAATAAAAATGCATAACACGATTATTAAGGAGGAAAAGAAATGGCTGTTGATTTATCCAAATACACAAAAGAGACAATAGGTAAACTGTTTGATCATTCCGTACTTCCCAAGAATGCTACAGAGGCAAGCATCCGTGAAGGCTGTCAGCTGTCGATCAAGTACAATGCCCTTACTTTCTATGCTCCCTCAATTGCATGGGTATCTGTTGTAAAAGAAGAGCTGGCCGGTTCAGACGTTCTTCTGGGCGGCGGCGTTAACTTCCCTTGGGGCTGTGCCGACCTTCCCACAAAGATATTCGAGTGCGAGCGTAATGTTGAACTCGGTTACGATGCGATCGACCTCAGCATGAACGTGTCGAATATCGTTGATCATAAGTGGGATGCCGTAAAAGACGAGCTGGTTTCCTTCAAGAAAGCCTGCGCAGATAAGTGTTCAAAGGTCATCCTTGAGGTATGCTTCCTTACCGATGATGAGATCAAGGCTACCGCACAGATCGCAGCTGAGGCAGGCATCAACTATGTAAAGACCTCCACCGGCCAGTTCGACGGCCCTTCCATGGAGCAGTTCCTTATTATGAAGAACGCCGTTGCGGGATCCGAGACAAAGACCAAGGTCGCCGGCGTTAAGTTCCCCCGTCCTCAGAACGCTTACAACTTCCTGATGGCAGGCGCAGACCTTATCGGCACACGTGCCACACCCGCCATCGTTGATGCTCTCGACCAGATGAGAGAGTTCGGTATGGTTCCGGCTTACAAAGGATGACAAATGATCGCTTCATAACGAGCTCGGTCCTCGCTTCGCTGCGGAGGCTCGTTATTCATTGATCTTTGTCCTCCGGCAGGACCGTTATCAACTGTACAGGCAAATACCAAAGACCGACCCGGCCGTACTAAAACGGCCGGGCCTTTTTTGTTCAATGAAGTTTAATTCCGCCCAATATAGAACAGTCTTTGATTTGGCTTTTTCCCGATAAATTCCAGTTTATCTATCCGATTCTCTGAAAATCCCTGGTTTCCTGCGTTTGGCGCAGGTCTGCTGCCATAAAACTATCCGTTTTCCCTTGTTTTTACCCTTAAAAACCAGAACGAGGGCAATGCCTTTATTATATTCAGGCATCGCCGCTTGAGAGCGAAATACACCCCTTGCACAAACCTGACAGTTGATGCAAGGGGTATTTCGTTATCGATAATAAGCATTGACTCTCTGTCTGTTATCGTGTACAATAAAAAAACTATTAC
>JAFRYJ010000171.1 GCA_017437705.1 Lachnospiraceae bacterium | reverse complement strand
TCTCCGTCCTCTATGGACTTGGTGATCCTTGTGAGCTCCTGGTAAACGATCCTGCCGGCGCCCATGTTCATATGGCCTACCTCGGAATTTCCCATCTGTCCGTCGGGAAGTCCCACTGCAAGGCCGCTGGCATTGCCCTTTACATGGGGATACTCAGCCATGATGGCGTCCAGATTCGGAGTCTTTGCCATATATGCCGCATTGTCTTTTGTATCTTCATTGATCCCGAAGCCGTCCAGGATCATGAGCATTGTCGGTCTTTTACTCATTTTGCCACCTTATTTGTTGTAATTAGCTATCTCTGAAAAGCTGGGCTTAAGTGATGCTCCGCCAACAAGTCCGCCGTCGATATCGGGCATCTCGAAAAGCTCTTTTGCATTCTCGCCCTTTACGGAACCGCCGTAGAGGATCCTTACATCATCAGCCTTGTCGCCGTAAAGCTCTCTTAAGAGATCCCTGATGGCGCCGCAGACTTCCTGTGCCTGCTCCGATGTTGCGACCTTGCCTGTGCCGATGGCCCAGATGGGCTCGTATGCGATAACGACTTTATCAACATCATCTGCCGTTACATCCAGAAGGCCGATCTTTATCTGCTTTCTGATATGGTCGATGGTGATGCCCTGCTCTCTCTGCGTGAGGGTCTCGCCGCAGCACATGATGGGCTTAAGTCCGTGCTCAAGGGCCTTTAATACCTTCTTGTTAACTGTCTCGTCGGTCTCTGCGAAATATTCTCTTCTCTCGGAATGGCCGATGATGACATACTTAACGCCGATGGCTGTAAGCATTGAAGGAGCTACCTCACCGGTATATGCGCCCTTCTCCTCGAAGTACATGTTCTGTGCGCCGATCTCGATGTTCGATCCCTCAGCTGCTTCCATGGCGGGAACGATATCGATATAGGGAACCATAAGAGCCACTTCACAGTCTGAATCTGCCACAAGGGGCTTGAGCTCTTCAATAAGCTTCTTTGATCCTTCGGGATCCATGTTCATTTTCCAGTTGCCTGCTGCAAATTTCTTTCTCATTTTCGCTGCCTCCTGATATTACTTGTCCTGAATAGCTTCGATGCCGGGAAGAGCCTTGCCTTCAAGGAATTCAAGGGATGCGCCGCCGCCGGTAGAGATATGAGTCATGGCATCGCCGAAGCCTAAATTGTTTACTGCTGATGCGGAATCGCCGCCGCCGATTACAGTTACTGCATCAAGCTCGGAAAGGAGCTTTGCGATAGCGTATGTGCCTTTTGCGAAGTTGGGTTTTTCGAAAACGCCCATGGGTCCGTTCCAGACGATGGTCTTTGCATCCTTAAGAACATCTGAGAAAAGCTCTACGGTCTCGGGACCGATATCAACTGCCATCTCGTCTTCCGCGATCTCTTTTGTAACTCTTGAAGGAGCGTCGTTGTCGAATTCCTTAACTGCGATGTGATCAACGGGAAGAAGTAGCTTGACGCCCTTGTCGGCTGCCTTCTGCAGCATTTCCTTAGCGTAGTCGATATATTCTTCCTCGAGAAGGGACTTGCCTGTCTCCAGGCCCTGTGACTTAAGGAATGTATAAGCCATGCCGCCGCCGATAACGAGGATGTCTACCTTTTCAAGCAGGTTGTTGATAACGGAGATCTTGGATGAAACCTTTGATCCGCCGAGGATGGCTGCAAAAGGTCTCTCGGGATCTTCAACCGCGTTGCCGAGGAAGTTGACTTCCTTCTCCATAAGATAGCCGATAGCCGTTACATCCTTAAGAGCTGCAACGCCTACGTTTGAGCAGTGAGCTCTGTGGGCCGTTCCGAAAGCATCGTTTACGAAGATATCGCAGATATCTGCAAGCTCCTGTGAAAAGGCTTCTTCATTCTTTGTCTCTTCCTTGCGGAATCTTGTGTTCTCGAGAAGCATTGCCTCGCCGGGCTTAAGAGCATCTGCTGCTGCCCTTACTTCATCGTCGATAACTGTGGGTGAAGAGATGAACTTAACTTCCTGGCCGAGAAGCTCTGAAAGTCTTTCGGCTACGGGACGAAGTGTGAAGGCCTCGTCAGCTCCCTTGGGCTTGCCCAGATGTGAGCACATGATGAGCCTTGCGCCGTCGCCTAAAAGCTTCTTTACGGTGGGAAGCTCTGCAGTGATCCTGTTCTCGTCGGTGATCCTGCCGTCAACGATGGGAACGTTGTAATCGCATCTTAAAAGTACCTTCTTACCCTGAACGTCGATGTCCTCAATAGTAACTTTGTTTAACATTTCTTTTACCCCTTACATGATTTATTTTGTACATTGTTAACGCAATAACGATATTGATAACCTAATTTTACTTTGAAATACATAATGCAGTCAATCGTATACAGTTGATATTTCTTATCATTATTGTTTTTTCCGCTGTGCATGATGTACCGCGGAGCTTTATCAGCCCTCAGGACACGATCCGGCAGGCTAAAACCCAGGGGAAATGCTTCCCCCTGCGGCACAAAACAGGCAGGTAACGAAACCTGCCTGTTCCATGGTCTGTATTCGTTTTATCGGATCTTAAGATCAGCCAAGCTCTGCAACGTACTTGATAGTCCTTACCATCTGGCTGGTATAGGAATTCTCGTTGTCATACCATGCAGTAACCTGAACTTCACAGCTTGTGTCGTCGATCTGGTTAACGAGGGTCTGTGTGCCGTCGAAGAGTGAACCGTAGGTCATGCCGATGATGTCGGATGATACCAGAGGCTCCTCTGTATAGCCGTAGGAATCGTTAGCTGCCGCCTTCATGGCTGCGTTGATCTCTTCCTTCGTAACAACGCCGTCAACAACTGCTGTAAGGATCGTAACTGAACCGGTGGGAACGGGAACTCTCTGAGCAGCGCCGATGAGCTTGCCGTTAAGCTCGGGGATAACAAGACCGATTGCCTTTGCTGCGCCTGTGGTAGCGGGAACGATGTTAACAGCGCCTGCTCTTGCACGCCTGAGGTCGCCTTTTCTGTGAGGTCCGTCGAGGATCATCTGATCGCCTGTGTAAGCATGGATGGTGCACATGATGCCGCTCTTGATGGGAACGAGCTTGTTAAGTGCATCTGCCATGGGTGCAAGACAGTTTGTCGTGCATGATGCTGCAGAGATAACTGTATCCTCTTTTGTAAGCTTGTCTTCGTTGACACCGAAAACGATGGTGGGAAGATCGTTGCCTGCGGGTGCGGAAATGATGACCTTCTTCGCGCCTGCGTTGATGTGAGCCATTGATTTAGCCTTGCTGG
>JAFRYJ010000170.1 GCA_017437705.1 Lachnospiraceae bacterium | reverse complement strand
GTAGCCGGGGATGTTCAGGGCTCCACGAGGTCTCTCACGGCAGCCCATTGCAAGGATAACTGCACCGGCCTGGATCTGGATCATACCGTCTTCTTTGTTCATGGCTGTAACGATACGGTCGTTGGTGATGTCCATGACCATTGTATCCAGCTTGTATTCGATGCCCATATCGAGCACCTGCTCGATATATCTGTAGGCATACTCGGGTCCGGTGAGCTCTTCCTTGAATGTGTGGAGACCGAAGCCGTTGTGGATGCACTGATTGAGGATGCCGCCCAGCTCGTTGTCTCTTTCAAGGATGAGGATGCTCTCGATCCCGTTCTTTCTTGCGGAGATAGCTGCTGCAAGGCCCGCAGGACCGCCGCCGATTATAACGATATCATATGATGTCATTATTCTACCTCCTTTGTCTTTCCTACGATAAGCTTTGAATCGCCGCCGCTCTTTGTAAGCTCTTCATAAGGGATGCCAAGCTCTCTGTTGAGGATCTCCATAACTCTGGGTGAGCAGAAGCCTGCCTGGCATCTTCCCATGCCGGCCCTGGTCCTTCTCTTAACGCCGTCAAGCGATCTTGCGCCGAGAGGTCTGTGGATGGCATCCAGGATCTCGCCTTCGGAGATGGATTCGCATCTGCAGATGATCTTGCCGTAAGCGGGATTCTTCTTGATGAGCTCGTTTCTTTCCTCCATGGAAAGTTCCTGAGGATTGAGGATGCCCTTTCTCTTGGATATCCAGTTCTCCTTCTCGGTAAGTCCCATCTTCTCCTTCATGAGGTTGCCGATGTACTCGCCGATGGCAGGTGCGGATGTAAGGCCGGGAGACTCGATGCCTGCGCAGTCGATGAATCCGGGAGCATCTTCGGGCTCGCCCAGAACGAATTCGTGATTATCCTCGTGGGCACGGAGGCCTGCGAAGGATGTGATGACCTTTCTCATGGGAAGGTTCTTAACATGGTCGTTGGCCTTTGCGATAAGGTCCGCAATGCCTTCAGCCTTTGTATTCGTACCCTCTTTGTCCTCGATATCGATCGACGTAGGGCCGACGATGGTGTTGCCGTGAATAGTCGGTGATACGAGAACGCCCTTGCCCATCTTTGTAGGCTGAGGGAAAATGGTACAGTCCACAAGACCGCCGGTCTCCTTGTCCAGCAGGCAGTAGTCGCCTCTTCTGGGAGTGATGTGGATCTTCTTAGCCGATACCATGTTATGGAAAACATCTGAGTAGAGGCCGGCTGCGTTGATGACATACTTTGTCTCGAACTCGCCTTTCTTTGTGATGACCTTCCAGATGTCGTTTTCTTTCTTAAGGTCTGTAACTTCGGTGTCGAACTTGAACTCAACGCCGTTCACGCAGGCATTCTCTGCCATCGCGATATTAAGGATGAACGGGCAGATGATGCCGCCCGTAGGAGCATAAAGGGCTGCCACTACCTTGTCGGAAAGATTGGGCTCCTTAGCAAGGCATTCTTCCCTGTTAAGGATATAAAGCTCTTTAACGCCGTTCTTGATTCCTCTGTCGTAAAGCACCTGAAGACCGTCTTTTTCTTCTTCGTGGATACATACGACCATTGAACCGTTTCTTCTGAAGGGGATGTCGAGATCTTCGGCCAGGGGGCCCATAAGCTCGTTGCCTCTGACGTTCATCTTGGCCATAAGCGAACCCTCTGCTGCATCAAAGCCCGCATGAACGATCGCCGAATTGGCCTTTGATGTGCCTACGCAGACATCCTCTCCTCTCTCAAGTACGCAAACGTTTACGTTATACTTTGACAGTTCTCTTGCAACTGCCGCACCCGTAACGCCCGCTCCTATGATTATTACATCATACATGGGTATTCTCCCCTCCTGATGGTTACTTCCTTATTTGTTAAAACTTAAACTTACTTAAAGATAGCGAGCCGGGCCCTCAAAACACTGTGCAATATTTTGATTGCCCGGCTCAGTAATTATTTAATTACCACGCTGTAAGACTGGCAATGTTCCTATTGTTCAGCTTTGGCGTTCCGGTCTTTCGATCAGTCCTTTGCCCAGCCGAGTGTAGAATTAACAGCCTTCTTCCAGCCCTTGACCTGAGCTGCTCTCTCGTCGTCTGACATATCGGGAGTGAACTCTTTGTCAATAGCCCAGTTCTTGATAACGTCGTCCTTGCTGTCCCAATAACCAACTGCAAGACCTGCAAGATAGGAAGCACCCATAGCTGTTGTCTCAACGCACTCAGGACGCTGAACGGGAGCACCGATGATGTCTGACTGGAACTGCATGAGGAAGTTGTTCTTGCAGGCGCCGCCGTCAACCTTAAGAGCTGCAAGCTTAACTCCCGAACCCTCTTCCATAGCTGCCAGAACGTCGTTGGTCTGGAATGCAAGAGACTCAAGTGTAGCACGAACGATGTGATACTTGTTTACGCCACGGGTAAGGCCTGTGATGGCTCCACGTGCGTAAGGATCCCAGTAAGGAGCTCCGAGGCCTGTGAAGGCGGGAACTACATAACAGCCGTTCGTATCGGGAACTCTGGTTGCGAAGTACTCTGAATCGGGAGCTGCGTCAACCAGCTTAACCTCGTCACGGAGCCACTGGATAGCTGCGCCGGCGATGAATACTGAACCCTCAAGAGCGTACTCAACTTTGCCGTCAAGACCCCATGCAACTGTTGTAAGAAGTCCGTTGTTGGGATAGATGGGCTTGTCGCCGATGTTCATAAGCATGAAGCAGCCTGTACCGTAGGTGTTCTTTGCCTCGCCGGGATTGAAACAGGTCTGTCCGAAGAGAGCTGCCTGCTGGTCGCCTGCAACACCTGCGATCTTGATAGCGCCGCCGAACCACTCGGGATCGGTCTCGCCGTAGATAGCGCTTGAAGGCTTAGCCTCGGGAAGCATGCTCTTGGGAACTTCAAGCTGTGCGCAGAGCTCGTCGTCCCAATCAACAGTATTGATGTTGAAGAGGAGCGTTCTTGAAGCATTTGAATAGTCTGTTGCATGAACACGGCCCTTGGTCAGCTTGTAAATGAGCCATGTGTCAACTGTACCGAAGCAAAGCTTGCCTGCTTCTGCTTTCTCGCGTACGCCGGGAACGTTGTTCAGGATCCAGCGAAGCTTTGTGCCTGAGAAATAAGGGTCAAATACAAGACCGGTCTTGTGATAAGCTGCGTCTGCGATTCCGGGATACTTGTCCATGAGCTCCTGCTTCATGTCAGCTGTACGACGGCACTGCCAAACGATCGCATGATATACGGGCTCGCCTGTTGCACGGTCCCAAACGATGGTGGTCTCACGCTGATTTGTGATACCGAGTGCTGCGATGTCCTGATATGTTGCGCCGATCTTCTCCATAGCTTCACGAGCAACTGCAAGCTGTGTTGACCAGATCTCGTTAGCATCATGCTCTACCCAGCCGGGCTGAGGATAGTACTGTGTGAACTCTTTCTGAGCCACGCTGCAGATCTTTCCTTCCTTGTTGAAAAGGATACATCTGTTACTTGTGGTACCGGCATCGAGAGCCATTACATATTTTGACATATTGTCCTCCTTCTTTCGCGGATCAAAACCCAAATACTTTTGTCCGCATGTAGTACGTTTTATGTATTTAAAATAATACCATAAAATATGTATCATTTCAAAAACAAATTGCATATTTGACTCATGAATTTTAATCGTCTCCGCTATTCAAAATCCATCCGGTGTATTTTAAAAAATCCAGTATTTATGTATATTGCATCACTTCCATTCATAGTATAATGAAGCTGTTATACATCAGATTATTCATAATTCAAAAGGAGTTGATATCTATGAGCATCAGGATCGCCATTTCGGGTTACGGAAATCTCGGACGGGGCGTTGAAAGCGCAGTCGCACAGAATCCCGATATGGAGCTCGCAGCAGTTTTTACAAGAAGAGATCCCGCATCGATCATCATAAAAACGGAGGGCGTACCCGTGGTAAACACTGCGGAGCTTGATGCATGGAAGGATAAGATAGATGTCCTTATCCTCTGCGGAGGCAGCGCCACGGACCTGCCGGAGCTGACTCCCCTTTATGCGGGGAAGTTCAACGTTCTCGACAGCTTCGACACCCATGCGCGGATCCCCGAACACTTTGCCAGTGTTGATGCCGCTGCCAAAGCGGCGGGCAAGGCGGCCCTTATCTCCTGCGGCTGGGACCCCGGCATGTTCTCACTGAACAGGATGATCTCCACCGCCATCCTTCCCGAGGG
>JAFRYJ010000169.1 GCA_017437705.1 Lachnospiraceae bacterium | reverse complement strand
GAAGCCAGGCGATGAAGATGTTTGAGGTCATAGTTGAAAAGGAAGGCCTTGAATTCCTGGGCTGGAGAAAGGTAGAGACCTATAAGGAGGTTTTGGGAAGCAAGGCTCTTTCAAGCTGCCCCGATATCTATCAGGGATTTATAAAAAGACCTGCTTCATTAAGCGATGACCTTGCTTTTGACAGAAAGCTCTATATCGTAAGACGAGTATTCGAACAGAGCAATGAAAACACATATGTGCCTTCTCTTTCGGGAAGGACCATAGTCTACAAGGGAATGTTCCTTGTAAGCCAGCTGCGCACTTTCTTTGCAGATCTTCAGGACAAGGACTATGAATCTGCGATCGCGCTTGTTCATTCAAGATTTTCCACAAATACAAATCCCAGCTGGCTGCGCGCTCACCCCAACAGGTTCATCGTACATAACGGCGAGATCAACACGATAAAGGGAAACATCGACAAGATGCTCGCCCGGGAGGAGACGATGCACACGGATCTGTTCTCCGACGAGGACATGACGAAGGTGCTTCCCGTCATCTCCAGGGCCGGCTCCGATTCCGCCATGTTTGACAATACCCTGGAATTCCTGGTGATGAGCGGCATCGACCTGCCCCTGGCAGCCATGATAATGATCCCCGAGCCCTGGGCCCACAACGATACGCTGACCCCGGAGATCAGGGACTTCTTCCAGTATTACGCCACTATGATGGAGCCCTGGGACGGCCCGGCGGCCATACTTTTCTCCGACGGCGACATCATGGGTGCGATCCTCGACAGGAACGGCCTCAGACCCTCAAGGTATTACGTGATGGACGACGGAAGGCTGATCCTTTCCTCGGAGGTCGGAGTGCTGGATCTGGAAGAGAGGCACATCGTTAAGAAGGAAAGACTGCATCCCGGCAAGCTGCTGGTGGTGGATACAAAAGAGAAAAAGATCATTTGTGATGATGAGATAAAGGAAAGATACGCTCTGGCCGAGCCCTACGGCGAGTGGCTGGACAGCAACCTGCTGCCGCTCTCCGAGCTGAAAAAGCCCAACAAAAAGGTGCCGGCCATGACCGATGAATACAGGAAGAGGCTGCAGAAGGCCTTCGGCTACACATGGGAGAACTGCTACGAAAGCATTTACCACATGGCGCTGAACGGCACGGAGCGGATAGGCTCCATGGGCATAGATACCCCCATAGCCGCCCTGTCCAAGGAATATCAGCCTTTATTCTATTATTTCAAACAGCTTTTCGCCCAGGTGACGAACCCGCCCATCGATGCCCAGAGAGAGGAGATCGTAACATCAAGAACAGTGTATCTGGGCAAGAGCGGGAACCTGCTGGAGGAGAGCCCGGGCAACTGCCACGTGCTGAAGATCAACAATCCCATTCTTACGGACCTGGATCTTCTGAAGATCGAAAACCTGAAAAAGGACGGCTTCAGGGTGGCAAAGGTGTCCACGCTGTTCTTCAGGAGCACACCAATGAAACGTGTTCTGAAGCATCTGTTCGTGGAGGTGGACAGGGCTTATAAGGAAGGGGCAAACATACTGATCCTTTCGGACCGCGGAGTGGACGAGAACCATGTGGCCCTGCCTTCGCTGCTGGTAGTGGCAGCGGTGCACAAGCATCTGGTGGAGACGAAGAAGAGCACGGCCATGTCGCTGATCCTGGAGTCCGGGGAGCCCAGGGAGGTGCATCATTTCGCAGCACTGCTTGGTTACGGAGCATCAGCCGTGGATCCCTATCTGGCCCATGCGACGATCGCGGAGCTTATAGATAAGGATATCCTGGACAAGGACTACTACGCAGCCGTTGAGGACTACGACAACGCCATACTGTTCGGCATCGTGAAGATAGCATCGAAGATGGGCATCTCCACGATCCAGTCCTATCAGGGCAGCAAGATCTTCGAGGCCATAGGAATCGCGGATGATGTTATAAACGAATACTTCGAAGGCACGGTGAACCGGGTAGGCGGCGCCGGCCTTGATGATATAGCAAGGTCTTTGGAGGAACAGCACAACAAAGCCTTTGATCCTCTGGGACTTGCCGTTGACCTGGAGCTCACCTCTCCGGGACGGCATAAATACAGGAGCGCCGGAGAGGATCACAGGTACGATCCGAGAGCGGTGCACTGTCTGCAGATCGCAGCCAGGGAAGGCAGCTACGAGAAGTACAGGGAATATACCGAGCTGGTGGACAGCCCGAAAACGGGATATCTGCGGAGCATCATGGATTTCGATTATCCGGAGGAGGGCGTGCCTCTTGAAGAGGTGGAAAGCGAAAGCTCCATCGTAAAGAGGTTCAAGACAGGAGCCATGTCCTACGGATCGATCTCGGAGGAGGCCCATCAGACGCTGGCCATAGCAATGAACCATCTGCAGGGTAAATCAAACAGCGGTGAAGGCGGAGAAAGCGACGAAAGGCTGGCAACGGCCGGGACGGAGACCGACAGGAGCTCGGCCATCAAGCAGGTGGCCAGCGGCAGATTCGGCGTCACCAGCAGGTATCTCGTAAGCGCCAAGGAGATCCAGATCAAGATGGCCCAGGGAGCAAAGCCCGGTGAAGGCGGACATCTCCCCGGCAAAAAGGTCTATCCCTGGATCGCAAAGACCAGGCATTCGACCCCTGGCGTGAGCCTGATATCGCCTCCTCCCCATCACGACATTTACTCCATAGAGGACCTGGCGCAGCTGATCTACGATCTTAAGAACGCCAATAAGAACGCACGTATCTCCGTGAAGCTGGTATCCGAGGCGGGCGTTGGCACGATAGCGGCGGGCGTCGCCAAAGCCGGAGCCCAGGTAGTGCTTATCTCCGGATATGACGGAGGCACGGGAGCAGCGCCTTTGAGCTCGATCCACAATGCGGGCCTGCCCTGGGAGCTGGGCGTGGCGGAGACACATCAGACGCTTATTGAAAACGGGCTTAGAAACAGAGTTATGATCGAGGCCGACGGCAAGATGATGAGCGGCAGGGACGTGGCCATAGCCGCGATCCTGGGAGCCGAGGAATTCGGATTTTCCACGGCGCCCCTTATCACTCTCGGATGCATCATGATGCGTGCCTGCCATCAGGACACCTGTCCCATGGGTATAGCCACACAGAACCCGGAGCTGAGGAAGAGATTTGCCGGAAAGCCCGAATACGTGGAGAATTTCATGATATTCACAGCCAGGCATCTGCGTGAGATCATGAGCCGCCTGGGAGTAAGGACCGTGGATGAGCTGGTAGGCAGGACGGATCTCCTGAAGCTGAGGGACGGGCTTACTGATAAGGAGAAGAGCATCGATCTCTCCCGCATCATAGGAAGAGTGCCTGACGGGAAGGATCCCGTCGATATCGGGCACAAGGATCTTTACGATTTTAAGCTTCAGAATACGGTCGATGAAAAGGTACTGCTGGCATCCGCGGATATTCAGGGTTCGCTGAAGAGCGGCGGAAAGAGCCGGATACAGGTTGATATAAGGAACACGGACAGGACCTTCGGAACGCTCCTGGGAGCGGAGATCACGAGACAGCATCCCGAGGGACTTCCGGGCGACACCATAACGGTGGACTGCAAAGGGTCCGGCGGCCAGAGCTTCGGCGCATTTATACCCAAAGGCCTGACGCTGAACGTTACCGGCGACAGCAACGACTATTTCGGCAAGGGGCTGTCCGGCGGTATACTGGCTGTACACGCACCTGAGGAAGCGGGCTACGATCCGGAGAAAAACATCATCATAGGCAATGTGGCGCTGTACGGAGCCACATCCGGCGAGGCCTACATCGCTGGCATGGCCGGCGAGAGGTTCTGCGTAAGGAATTCGGGAGCAACGGCAGTAGTCGAGGGCATCGGCGAGCACGGATGCGAATACATGACCGGCGGATGCGCCGTGATCCTGGGGCCCACGGGCAAGAACTTTGCAGCGGGCATGAGCGGCGGCGTGGCCTATGTATTGGACGAGGAGAACAGGCTCTACCGCAACCTGAACAAGCAGCTGGTGAGCATGGAGAACCTGGTGCAGAAGGAAGACATCAGCCGGCTGAAGGAGATAATAGAGGAGCATGTTAACAGGACGGGTTCTGAAAAGGGCAGACAGATACTCAGCGACTTTGAAAGCTATATACCTCACTTCAAGAAGGTGATCCCCTACGATTACAGAGAGATGATGAGGCTGATCGCCAAGTACGAGGACAAAGGCATGGATCCGGGTCAGGCCAGGATCAACGCCTTCAGAGAGTTTATCCCGGTGTAGGAAATATCCGTTGAAAGTTAAGGAGGGCATCATGGGCAAAGCGGCAGGTTTTTTGGAATACGATAGAAAAGACGGTCCGGTAAAAAAAGAAGAAGAGCGTGTAAAGGACTTCTGCGAGTTCCACGCCATGCTGCCTGACGGTGAACAGAGGAAGCAGGCGGCCAGGTGTATGGACTGCGGCATACCCTTCTGCCAGGCGGGTGTGCAGATCGGCGGAATGGTCTCGGGCTGCCCTTTAAACAACCTGATACCGGAGATAAATGACCTGGTATACCGAGGAAAATACGAGGAAGCCTACAGGAGGCTTTCGATCACCCACAGCTTCCCGGAATTCACCGGCAGGGTGTGCCCGGCACTGTGCGAGGCGGCCTGCGCCTGCGGGCTGCATGATGAACCCGTCGCCACCAGGGAGAACGAAAAAGCGGTCATAGAATACGCCTTCAAAAACGGACTGGTAACAGAGCAGCCCCCTGCTGTAAGGACAGGGAAAAAGGTGGCTGTCGTAGGCAGCGGGCCTTCCGGACTGGCGGCCGCGCAGCTTCTGAACAGAAGAGGCCATACGGTCACCGTTTACGAAAGGAGCGACAGGCCCGGCGGCCTCCTGATGTACGGCATCCCCAATATGAAGCTGGATAAATCCGTCATCGAAAGAAGGATCGGCATCATGAAGGAAGCGGGCATACGCTTCGTTACGAACGCCGACATCGGCAGGAGCATTCCCTCAGAAAAGCTGACAGATGAAAACGACTGCGTGATCCTGGCCTGCGGAGCATCACAGCCCAGGGACATAAAGGTGCCGGGCCGCGATGCCGACGGTATATATTTTGCCGTAGACTTCCTTAGCCGGGTGACGAAAAAGCTTCTTGACAGCGGCTTTAAAGAGGTGCCTGAGGAGCTCGCAAAGGATAAGGACGTTCTTGTTATCGGCGGCGGCGACACCGGCAACGACTGCGTGGGCACATGCATAAGGCTGGGAGCCGGCAGCATCACGCAGATAGAGATGATGCCGGAGCCCCCGGAGAAAAGGCTTCCCGGGAATCCCTGGCCTGAGTGGCCGAAGGTGTTGAAAACAGATTACGGCCAGGAGGAAGCCATCTGGAAGTTCGGCCAAGACCCCAGGGTATACTGCACGACGGTGAAGGAATTCATCAAAGATGAGAAAGGGGATCTTGCCGGGGCGGTGCTGATCTCGCTTAGCCCGGAAAAGAACGAAAAGACCGACCGGATCACCATGGTGCCCGTCGAGGGCACGGAGAAAACGGTGCCGGCTCAGCTGGTGCTTATAGCGGCGGGCTTCATCGGATGCGAAAAGTACGTAACGGAGAGCTTCGGCATAGAAACAGACGGACGGGGAAGGATCGTGACCGGCGAAGACGGTTATGTGACATCGGATAAAAAGATATATGCGGCAGGCGATATGCGCCGCGGCCAGTCGCTGGTGGTATGGGCAGTGTCGGAAGGACGGAATGCGGCCAGGGCGGTGGACAGGGCGCTTATGGGATATACGAATCTGTAATGCTGCAAAACGGACTTCAGCTGCACGGGGACAGAAGAAAATTCAGTCCCCGTGCATGCAGCGGAGAGGATATATGAAGATAAAAGCAATGGCGGCTGTTGCCGCCTGCAAGTTTTTCCGGGGCCTGATGCACATCGCGGGCCGCGGCGGGACCACCCTGCCGGGACGCGTTGCCGGGGCTCTGGATAAAAACATACTGAAAGAGGTATCCGAGGGCATGGACATCATCGTCGTAACCGGTACCAACGGCAAGACGACGACGTCGGCCATCATCAGCAGGGCCGTGGCTGCCGGGGGCGGGAAATGCGTCACCAACAGCTCCGGTGCGAACCTTCTGCCGGGCGTGATCTCGACGCTGGCCTGCAACAGGGACTTCCGGGGAAGGCCGAAGGCGGATCATGCGGTCATCGAATGTGATGAAGGCGCACTGAAGCATGTGGTGCCTTTAATATCTCCTAAAGTCATAGTTGTGACCAACCTTTTCAGGGACCAGCTGGACCGCTACGGGGAAGTGACAAACACGCTGGAAAGCATCAGGACAGGGATAAAAAGCTGCGGAGACAGCATCGTATGCCTGAATGCGGACTGCTCCCTGACGGCATCACTGGCGGACGATGCACCGGGGCGCACGCGGTTTTACGGCATCGACGTGCCCTGGGGCAGCCAGGAGGACAGGGACATATCCGATGCGAAGTACTGCATACACTGCGGTGCGGAGTACAGCTATTCCTATCATACATACGCCCATCTCGGCGGGTTCCGGTGCCCTTCCTGCGGTTACAGCCGTCCTGATGCCGATGTTCATGTAACGGCTATCGGAAAGGCCGATGCGGAGGGGTCTGTCGTGGACCTGATGATCGACGGCAGGACATACAGGGCGCAGATAGCGCTGCCGGCCATTTACAACATCTACAACGCCTGCGCGGCGGCGTGTGCCTGTGATGCGGCGGGCGTGCCGGCAGAAGACGTGCTGGCGGCGGAGGAGGGCCAGGAGGCAGCCTTCGGCAGGATGGAAAGCTTCGACCTGGGCAGCGCCGGCACCGTGATGATACTTGTCAAGAACCCCACGGGATGCGACCTGGCGCTGGATCACGTGACCGGCATCGGGAAGGATCACGACCTGGTGCTCTGCCTTAATGATGAAACGGCCGACGGCCACGACATCTCCTGGATATGGGATGTGGGATTCGAAAAGCTGAGGGACGATCCCTTCATGAAAAGAGTTACCGTCAGCGGCAAAAGGGCCGAGGACATGCAGCTGAGGCTCAAGTACGCGGGAGTGCCCGAGGATAGCATATCCATGGAAAAGGATATGGCGGTGCTGGTAAAAGTGATCGAAGGCTGCACGCGGCCCGTTTACATACTTCCGAATTACACCTGCATGCTCGCACTGAGGAGTGAGATCGAAAAGGCCACGGGCGGCCGCGAGTACTGGCAGGAATAAGCCGGCAAAAGTTATTGCAGTACCCTGACTGGCGGGAGGCATTATATGAAACTGAAGATATGTCATCTGTATCCCGATGCGCTGAATCTTTACGGGGACATCGGGAACATCATATGCATGAGCAAAAGACTGGAATGGAGAGGCATAGACCGGGAGATCGTGTCGGTAAAGATCGGGGACAGAGCGGACCTTTCTGACTGCGACATCGTCTTTGTGGGCGGCGGACAGGATCTCGAGCAGGAGCTCCTTCTGAAGGACCTGGCTTCGGGAAACGGCGCCGAGATAAAGGCGGCCGTGGAGGACGGAAAGACCTTCCTCTGCATCTGCGGGGGTTATCAGATGCTGGGGAATTACTATATGACGGGCACCGGCGAGAAAATGGATTTTCTGGGAGCCGTGGACCTTTATACAGTGGGGGACGTGAAGCGTATGATCGGGAATTACGCGTTTCAGGTGGATCTGCCGGATGGCAGAAAGACGGAGGTCGTGGGCTTTGAGAATCACAGCGGCAGGACGTGGCTGGGAGACGGTGTAAGCCCCCTGGGCCGGGTTCTTTCCGGAGGGGGAAACAACGGAAAGGACGGCACCGAGGGCGTTCATTACAAAAACGTTTTCGGCACCTACAGCCACGGGCCGGTGCTGCCGAAGAACCCGGTATTCTGCGACATGATCCTCGAAAACGCTCTGCAGAGGAAATACGGGGACGTGAAGCTGCCGGAGCTTGACGATACATACGAAAATATGGCCCATGATGCCGCCATGGAAATGGTGCTGGGCCGCAGATGGAAGAAAAAGACCGCGGGCTGACGGGCGGAGGAGAAGAACATGATAAGCATCAATGACAACTATTTAAGACTGCCGGAGAGCTACCTGTTTTCGCGGATCGGATCCAGGGTGGCGGAGTTTAAGAGAGAGCATCCGGAGGCGGACATCATAAGGCTGGGCATAGGCGACGTTACACAGCCCCTGATACCGGCTGTTATCCGCGCCCTGCATGATGCCGTCGACGAGATGGGCATGGCTGAAGGCTTCAGGGGCTACGGACCGGACCACGGCTACGGCTTCCTGAGGGAGATCATCGCGGAGAAGGACTTCAGAAGCCGCGGCTGCGATATAGATCCCAATGAGATCTTTATCTCAGACGGTGCAAAATGCGACTGCGGAAATATCCAGGAGCTGTTCGGACCGGATTGTACGGTGGCCGTCTGCGACCCCGTGTACCCTGTATATCTGGACTCCAACGTGATGGCCGGAAGGGTGAAGGATTTTGACGGTGCGGCCGGTATGTGGAGGGACGTCGTTTATCTTCCCTGTACGGAGGAAAACGGCTTTGTGCCGGAGATCCCCGAAAGGATGCCGGATATCATCTATTTCTGCTTCCCCAATAACCCGACGGGTGCGGTGATCACAAAGGAAAAACTGCAGGAATGGGTG
>JAFRYJ010000168.1 GCA_017437705.1 Lachnospiraceae bacterium | reverse complement strand
TGGACCAGCCTTCAAGCTCGTAATATCTGTCGGGATCGATATATTCGGAAGTGTCGGGATCCACAAGGACGCATCTGTTGTCCATCCAGCTGATGGAACGGCCGATCTGCTTTCCGTCTGCATCCACGAAAGTAAGGCATCCGCCCTGGGTTGAAAGACCTACGGCGATAATCTCTTCGGGATCGATGCCGGCCTTCTCGATAGCGGTCTTTGTTGTTGCATAAAAGCCTTCTGCAACTTCGTCCAGATCCTGCTCAACGGTAAGATCTGCGGGGAAGTAGATGGGGTACTCCTTGTAGTCGTAGGAGATAAGCTTTCCGTCGAGGTCGAAGATACAGGTCTTGCATCCCATTGTTCCGGCGTCGATACCAACTAAGTATTTTTTCATTTTGAATTCCTCCGTCTTAGATTTTATATTCGTTGTTATACGGCTTTATGTCTGCCGGTATTACTCTTTGTATGCGGGCACCACGCCCATTTCCCTCATAAGATCCAGGCTTTCGATGATCTCGAATGCACCCTGGCTTCCGATGATGTCAACGCCTGTGGCGAAGTAGGCAAATGCGTTCTGGGGCCTCGGAGCCTTAACTCCGGATACCTTTACCTTTGTGGCTGAGCCGGCTACAGCGTCAAAGATGATCTTGAGCTGAGGCATTGTGGGACCTGCCATTGTGCCGGTGGATGTTTTGATATAGTCAATACCGGCTTCAACAGCATATGAGGAAGCTCTCTTTATCTCCTCATCGGTAAGCATTGCCACTTCGAAGATGGATTTGCATTCGATGTCTTTGCAGAGATCTTTTATAAGACGAAGCTCTTCTTTGACGATATCGTCGCGGCCGGCCTTTAAAGCTTCATAGTTTATGAGAAAGTCCATGCTCTCCACGCCGCCCTCCAGAAGCTGCTCGCAGATATAAGCCTTTGTTTTCGGCATGTCAAAGCCGAGAGGGAAGCTGATGCCGCCGCCCACTTTGGTATTGGTCCCTTTGAGGATCTCGCGGGTTATGGGAAGCCACATGGGTGCAGCATTGACTGCACGGCAGTTGTATTTAACGGCCTTTTCACATATCTCGCGCAGCTTTTCTTCGTTTCCGCAGAGCATCAGCGGCTCGAGATGCTGGCCCAGTTCCCAGGCTGTGATTTTTGAAAGATCCATATTCTTCTCCTTTATAAATATTATTACTGGAAGATATTAAGTGCTTGGATGGGTTTAAGACCTGCGATGATGGCCTTTGCACTCTGTGTACCGATGATATCAACGCCGGCATTAAGGAAGCAGTACGCGTTCTGTGCCTTGGGCGTGTTAACAGCCGCGATCTTAAGTTTTGTATTCAGGCCGATGCCTTCTTTCCTGAGCTCTGCCAGCTCGTTAAGCACATAAGGGATCTCGTATTCAACGGAAGGGATGCCCTTGGGACCCTGGCCGGTGGCAAGCTTAACATAATCTGCGTTTGCCTCGGCAACGAGCCTTGTGGAGATATTCATTTCTTCTTCCGTGAGATAGCAGACTTCCGTGATGACCTTGCAGATGGCGCCGGCATCGTGAGCCATGTCAACGACGGCCTTGATCTCGTTGAAGTAGTAGTCGTATCTCTTATCCTTAAGAGCGGAGATGTTTGTCATGAGATCTACGCTTGTACACCCAAGGTTAAGGATCTGCTCCGTGCCGAAAAGCTTGTGCTCTGTAAGCTCGCAGCCAAAGGGGAATGAAGGGCCGCAGCCGATGCGGACGTTGTTCTTTTTAAAGAAGTCGCCCATCTGGCTCACTGCGTATTTAAGGTAATTGGGCAGCACATAAACTGCTGCGAAAAGATGCTCTGAAGCGAATTCGAAAGCATCATCGATGTAGTGTACGTCTGTCTGATGCGTAAGAACGCTGTAGTCAAGCCTTCTCGCCAGATCGGCTTCGGTCATTTCGGATATTTTCTGCATTTTTCGTTTTCCTCCCTTTTTGAATTTTATTTTGAAAAAACGCTGTACAATATGTATATACATGTTGTACAATGGTATCGGGCCGGTGTCAATACAAAAAAAGAAAAAAAGTGATTTTCGAGAAAATAAATACAATCTGCACCGAGAACAGATCCTGAGCGGCTTAAAGACCGCCGAGTATTGCATCATCCGGGGTTGCTGGTATAAAATACAGACTTAAGAAAGAGAGCACGGGAGCATGGTAATGAGTTCAAAGACGATAGGAAGGTCACTGCTTGAGGACCTTACACAAAGAATAAAGAACGGCGAATGGGAGAGGGGAAAGCTTATGCCGTCGGAGCTGGCTTTCTCCAAGGAGTATGATGTTTCCAGGTCCACAGTGCATTGGGCGATGGTGAAGCTGCAGAGCGAAGGCCTCATCGTCCGTGTGCCGGGAAAGGGGTCGGCGGTATCCTATGAGCCGCATCAGACGACTATATATCACCCGGGCGGAGTCAGGAGGAATCTGTACAAGGAGGAATGGGCAAAGGGCTTCAGGCTCATCAAATACGAGTTCACGGAGTGTCCCGATGATGTAAGGGCGCTTTTCGGATGTTCCGAAGCGGATAAGTCGCTTTACATTGTCAGATTATTTTATGATGAGACCGGAAGGACCAACGGCATCCATTACGGCTGGGTCAGGCCTGAATACGCGAAATATATAAATACGAATATACTTGATACGGAAACGGTGGATGTGCAGATGAGCAAAAACGGTATAAAGCCCGCCAGATATGAGGAGTTCTTTTATGCCGCATCCGCATCCGACGAGGACGCGCATTATCTCGGCATCAGTGCGGGAAGCCCTGTTATGGTCCTGGACGAGAACAGATATATGGAGGACGGCACGGCCATTTACCGCATGCACATGATCAACAGGGCGGATGCCCTGAAGCTGCGTTTCGAGAGCGGTGAAGAAGTGTAATGCTTAACAGAATATAAGAGCAGAAAAAGCCGGCCGGAAGCCTTTGCTTCCGGCCGGATATTGCCGCGCATGGGACTTCGGCTAAGTACATGATAACATAAAAATGCCCGCATCATTCGATGCGGGCAGGATGCTTACGGGATACAGGGCAGTGTTATTGTTCGCCGTTGAGGATCTTGTAAAGGTCGACCCTGTTGGATATGTTCAGCTTTTTATAGATGCTGCCGGTGTGTTTTCGGAGTGTGCTCATCGATATGGAAAGTTCGTCGCAGATCTCGTTGGACTGCCTGTTTCCCGACATGAGCTTAAGGATCTCAGACTCCCTTTTTGTAAGGTCGTGCCTGAAGCAGAAGGTGTCGATATAATCACCGCTGACCGATACCGTCTTTGACTGGCCGGGAACGGACTTCCACATATCATTCATGTGCAGCCTGTAGGACAGATGATCCATCAGCAGGTTCAGTATGAAGATGTCCCTGTCGGAGAAATCTTCCTCATCGGACTTTCTGTAAAGCGATACTACGCCCAGGAATTTATGGTCGTGGGCCAGGGACATGATGGCTTCGTAATGTATGTCATATTTGACATATGCCGTCTGGTAATAAGGGAGGCTCTCCCGGATGCCTTCGGGATAGAAGTCCGTCATGCGGCAGACCTTGTTCTGGCCGGACTGGAAGATCCATTTCTTATAGTCTATTTCGGCCAGCACTTCCGTATACCAGCGGGCGTCCTCTTCAGTAATGCCTATGACTATGGGGTCGCACATGTAGCGGCCCTCTTCGTTCATATAGAATGTGATGGGGTCGCAGGGGATCATGATCTTCAACAGATTAAGGAATGTGCGCCGCATCTCGTCGAAATCCTGTATCGTATATATTTTGTAGATAAGATCGTTCACCTGAAGAATATCGTTTTCGTAGAGCTTCATATTATCCTCCCGGATGGATCGCGTCTTTAACGGACCTGTGATGCAGTATTTGTGTTAAGTATCGATCCAAGCACCTTAAAAGTCAACCAAAAAGGGTCAAATTTGGCCCTTAAATGTTATTAAAAGGCCATAAAATGCCATAGTAGTGCTATAAAAAGCACAAAATTAACACTTCGGTGCAATAGACAAAATTAAGGAATTTATGCTATTTTTTAGCAAGTATTAGGTAAATTATGCCTAAAGAAGGAGGAAAATTATGGAAAAGAGAACCAAGTTCATCATGCCTGCACTGTTTTCGATCTTTATCGCAACAATGCTGTACTGGTTCCTTACCCAGGTCGTAGCAAGCGGCGGCGCAATGCCCACACTTGATCTTGCATGCTTCGGTAAGAACTTCGTAGCATCAGAAGATGCAGGCAACATCGTAGCAAATCTTGTGTATTCATTCACAGATTTTGGTGAAGGTCCTTTCTTTACAGA
>JAFRYJ010000167.1 GCA_017437705.1 Lachnospiraceae bacterium | reverse complement strand
CTTAGAACCAATGGCAAGACTTTTCAAGATCCTGTTGACGATTATCCTTATCATTTCGTTCCTGTGGCTGTTTCTGCCTTGGGCCTCCTATGGCGGAGTCGAGATCAGCGGTTTTGATGTGGTCAGAGGAAGCGCTGGAATAATTGCAAGCGGGTATTTTAAACAATTGGCAACAGAGTTGATAATCTTAACTGCTGTGCCAATAGGGCTGATGTTCATTGCGGGCATCATTTCTGCAGGCAAGCCCGGCGTTGTCAAAATGCTCATATGCGCGGTATTCTGCGGGTCGGCGCTTTTTTGTCTTATATTCTGGCGTGATAAGCTCCTGCGCAGTGATGCTGCATCCGGCATAGGTCTGAATCTGGCTATAATAACAGCTATTGTTGGCATTGTTCTGTCCATACTTGTGCTCATTCTGTACAGCGTCAGCAAAAAGCCGGAGACGACAGTTGAATAAATAACAGCAGATCACATGTATACATTGCGCCTCTGCAGGTTCCACCGCCTGCAGGGGCGCATACTTTTTTAATAATATATGTTATAATAATTATTTGTTCACACTGCAGTAAGCGGAGGCCATCCATGTCCATTATTGAAACAAAGGATCTCATATTTGAATACAGGGAGAACGACGAGAACGGCGAGGCGGATATCATCACCACGGCGTTGAAGGGCGTTTCCATCGATGTGGAGAAGGGCGATTTTATTGCCGTCATAGGCAGCAACGGCTCCGGGAAATCCACCTTTGCGAAGCATCTGAACGCCATACTCCGGCCCACCTCCGGCACCGTCATCGTCAAGAGCATGGATACGGCTGCGGAGGAGAACACGCTGGACATCAGAAAGACGGCGGGCATGGTATTTCAGAATCCCGACAACCAGATCATCGGCTCCATCGTCGAGGAGGACGTGGCCTTCGGCCTGGAGAACCTTGGGATGCCCACCGGCGACATGAAGAAAAGGGTAAGAGAGAGCCTCAAGTCCGTGGGAATGCTTGAATATGCGGCGGGTTCGCCCAACAGGCTTTCCGGCGGTCAGAAGCAGAGAGTTGCCATTGCCGGTATCGTTGCCATGAGGCCTGACGTCATCATCCTGGATGAAGCCACGGCCATGCTGGATCCCAGGGGCAGGAAGGAAGTAATTGCAGCCGTCAGGGAGCTCAACGAGAAGGAGGGCATGACGGTCATCCTCATAACCCATTACATGGACGAGGCGGTAAACGCGGACAAGGTGTTCGTTCTGAACGACGGAGTGGTCGCCATGAGCGGCACGCCGGCCGAGATATTCGACAGAGGAGAGGAGCTTTCGCGCATGAAGCTCTGCGTGCCCCTGGCGGTGGAGCTGGCGCAGAAGCTGCGTGAAAGAGGCGTGCCCCTGAGAAAGGGCATACTGGACACCGAAGGACTTACAGAAGAGCTTAAGAGGCTTTCCGGGAGATAGATATGGCACTGGAATTAAGAAACATTCATTATACATACAATCCCGGGACAACCTTTGAACGCCATGCGCTGAAGGGCATCAGCATGACCATAGGGGACGGTGAGTTCGTGGGCCTTATAGGCCACACCGGCTCCGGAAAGTCAACGCTGATCCAGCATCTGAACGGCCTTTTAAGGGCGTACGAGGGTGACATCCTCTATAACGGCAGCAGCATTTATGCAAAGGGCTACGACATGAAACAGCACCGTTTCAACGTGGGCATGGTCTTCCAGTATCCGGAGCATCAGCTGTTTGAAACGACGGTCCTTAAGGACGTGTGCTTCGGCCCCCTCAACATGGGACTTTCCAAAGAGGAAGCCGAAGAGCGGGCGAAGGCTGCCTTAAGGCTTGTGGAGCTTCCCGATGAATACTGGCTGAAGTCTCCCTTCATCCTTTCGGGAGGGCAGAAGAGAAGGGCCGCCATCGCCGGCGTTATAGCCATGGAGCCCCGCATCCTCGTCATGGACGAGCCCGCGGCGGGACTGGATCCGGCGGGCAGGGAAGGCATCCTGAAAAGTGTGGAAAAGATACATCACGAGAAGGGCGTATCGGTGCTTCTCGTTTCCCACAACATGGATGATGTGGCGGCATACGCCGATAAGGTGGTAGTGCTGAATAAGGGCGAGGTCTTCATGACCGGCACGCCGGCAGAGGTGTTTTCAAGGACCGGGGAGCTGGAGGCAGTGGGACTGTCTTCCCCCGGCATCACGCATATACTTAACGATCTTAAGGAAAAGGGTTTCCCCGTGGATACGCGGGAGCTCAATGCCGATAAGGCAGCGGACATTATTGCGGCATGTTTTAACAAGGAGTGACGATGAGAAGGGAGATCACCCTCGGACAATATTATCCCGAAGATTCCCTGCTTCACAGGCTGGACCCCAGAGTAAAGCTCATGGGTCTTGTTGTGATGCTCGTCTGCATCTTCCTTATGGACAGCTATATTTCCTACGGCGTGGTGACACTGGCCATCGTTATCCTTATCATCATGTCCAGGGTGCCCCTGAGGTATGTGCTCCGCGCCCTGAAACCCATAAGGTTCATCATTATACTCACGTTCCTTTTGAACCTGTTCTTCACCACCGGCGAAGAGCTGCTGTTTCACTGGGGGATCATTCATATTTACAAAGAGGGCATCCTGCTGGGGCTCAAGATGAGCGTCAGGCTCATCTATCTTGTGCTCAGCTCGGCGATACTCACGCTGACCACGACGCCCACATCACTTACGGACGCGCTGGAGAAATCCCTGCGCCCGCTGAACAAGCTGCACATCCCGGTCCACGAGATGGCCATGATGATGACCATCGCCTTAAGGTTCATCCCCATCATTTCCGAGGAGATGGACAAGATCAGGAAGGCCCAGGTGTCGAGGGGCGCGGACCTGGACAGCGGCAACATCTTCAAACGCGCCAAAAGCATGATACCCATACTGGTGCCGCTGCTCGTGTCGTCCTTCAGAAGGGCGTCGGATCTGGCACTGGCAATGGACGCCAGGTGTTATCACGGCGGCGAGGGCAGGACGAAGTTCCGGGAGCTTAAATACGCCGGGCGTGATGCCGCGGCTTACATTATAATGTTTGCATTCCTTGCGGGAATGATCGTAATGAGGATCTTTCTGTAAAAGGCGCACAGGTATCGATGGCGGTTTTCAAAAAGGCAGGACTTAAATGAGGATAAAGCTCATCATTGCATATGACGGCACGGATTACTGCGGCTGGCAGGTGCAGAACAACGGGAAAAGCATCCAGAGGGCGGTTCAGGATGCCATAGAGGATCTTTACGGCCACGAGGTGATGCTCACCGGCGCCAGCAGGACCGATTCGGGAGTCCACGCCCTTCATCAGGTGGCAGTCTTCGACACCGATAAGGATATCGGCATCAGAAAGCTGCCCATGGCGCTGAACGTAAGGCTGCCGGAGGATATAAGGATACGCGGGGCGGAGATAGTCGCAGGCGACTTCCATCCAAGGTACTGCGATACCGTTAAGACATATGAGTACAGGATACTCAATACGGACTTCCCCGATCCCACGAAGAGGCTCTACAGCACCTTCGTGCATCCGAAGCTTTCTCGGGAGAGCATGCGCCGTGCTCTTAAATATATCGAGGGCAGGCACGATTTCATCTGCTTCTGCGCTTCGGGATCCAATGTGGAGGGAAGCACGGAGAGGACCATAACAAAAGCGGAGCTTCTGGAAGACGGGGACATGATAACGATACGCATCTCCGGCGACGGTTTTCTTCACAACATGGTGCGCATCATTGCGGGCACGGTCATAAAGATCGGCCTCAATGCGTGGCCGCCGGAATATATAAAAGCGATAATAGATTCAAAGGACAGAAGAAACGCCGGGCCCACGGCACCGGCGGAAGGACTCACATTGACGGACATAATATACTTGTAGGAGAATCGACAGGCAATGAGCAGCACGCGAAGCGCGGGAAGAAACATAAACATGACGGAGGGGCCGCTGTTTAAGAGCATCATCCTATACAGCATCCCCATAATACTTACGAATATCCTGCAGCTCCTGTTCAACGCGGCGGACCTGGCTGTGGTGGGGCATTTCTGCGGCAGCGATTCGGTGGCGGCCGTGGGAGCCGCCACGCCTCCGGTACACCTCCTTATCAATTTCTTTTTCGGCATATCCATGGGCGTTTCCGTGGCCGTGGCATACGCCGTCGGACATAAGGACGATGAAAGCGTATTTAAGCTTACCCATACGGCCATTCCGGCAGCACTTATAAGCGGCGCGGTAATGATGCTCATCGGCGTGCTGGGCGCGCGCCTCTTCCTTACGTGGATGGGCACCCCCGAAAAGGTGCTGGAGAGATCCATAGCTTATATGCAGATCTACTTCGCCGGGAGCATCTTCATCACACTGTTCAATTTCGGAGCAGCGCTTCTGCGGGCGGAGGGCGATTCCAGATCGCCTCTCTATTATCTGACCTTTGCCGGCGTGCTCAACGTGGGGCTCAATGTGCTGTTCGTAACAGCCTTCAGCATGGATGCCCCCGGCGTCGCACTGGCCAGCACGATCTCGCAGGGAGTATCGGCTGCCCTGGTTTTGATCAGGCTGATGCGCAATGAGGAGAGATACAGGTTCCGTCCGAAACAGATGATGATGGATGGGCCGAGCATCAGGAAGATACTGTCGATCGGCGTTCCCGCCGGTGCCCAGACCAGCCTGTTTTCCCTGGCGAACGTGATAATCCAGTCCTCCATCAATTCCTTCGGGAAGGTGGTGGTGGCCGGAAATTCAGCGGCGTATTCCATCATCGCCTTTCAGTATTCGGCCATGAACTCCGTACAGCAGACGGCCATGAACTTCACCAGCGCGAATTACGGAGCCCGGAATGTGGAGAGGATGAAGAAGACGGGGATCCACTGCCTGATCTTCGTGGCGATCATCGGCATTTCGCTGGGCATACTCATAAATGTTTTTGCCGAACCGCTTCTGTCGATATTCATTACGGATTCCGCGGAGGCCGTAGAATACGGAAAGGTGCGCATGCTGTATCTGGGGCTGCCGTATTTCATCTGCGGCTTCCAGGAGATACTGTCCGGCATCATAAGGGGTCTGGGCGAGTCTCTGGTACCCATGGTCATCTGCCTGATGGGCGCCTGCGTCTACAGGATCGTGTGGGTATTCACCGTCTTTCAGATGCCGGCATTCCATACGCTGGGAGGCCTGTATATTACATATCCCATATCGTGGGTACTTACATTGACGGCGCTTATCATAGCGCTGAAGATCATCTGGAATAAAAAGGTTACGGGTAAAATGTGATGAAAACAGCTGTTATTACGGGCGCTTCCCGGGGCATAGGCCGGGCAGCCGCCTTAAGGTTTGCGAGGGAAGGCTATAATGTGGCCATCAACTGCAGGAAGTCCGGGGACGAGATTGCAGGAGTGGCAGAGCTTATAAGAGAGAGCGGTGCGGAGTGCATCACCCATGTGGGGGACATTTCTTCCTACGACAATGCGGCGGAGCTTTTCGCCCTCGTAAATGATGCCTGGGGCCGTGCGGACGTGCTGGTGAACAATGCGGGCATCAGCAGGGTAGGGCTCTTTACGGACCTTTCCCCCGAAGTATGGCGGCAGGTGATCGACACGAACCTGACTGGCGTGTACAATTGCTGCAGCTGCGCTGTGCCGATGATGCTGAAGAACGGTTTCGGCCGCATAGTAAATGTGTCGTCCATATGGGGCGTTGCCGGAGGCTCCTGCGAGGTGGCCTACAGCGCATCAAAGGGCGGCGTGAACGCATTCACTAAGGCCCTTGGGAAAGAGCTGGCAAGAGGCCCCGTAAGGGTCAACGCCGTGGCCTTCGGCCCGGTGGATACGCGGATGAACGCCTGCCTTTCTGAGGAGGACATGGCCCTTATGAAGGAGGACATACCGGCGGGAAGGCTGGCATCAGCGGAGGAGGCAGGAGATTTTATATATCATGTGGCCGCGGCGGGAGATTACCTGACCGGTCAGGTGATAGTGTTTGACGGCGGAATGATCTGATCATAATGACCGCCGAAAACTTAATATGCAGCGACCGAAGAAATGAGACCCCGTCTGCGCAGCGCATACCGTGAAGGAACGACAGGCAGCGGGGTCTTTTTAATATGCATATTATTTGACATGAAGGGTCATTCAGTATACTTTAAGTATGGAACATATCACGATCAAGGCAGGGTGGAAAGTAATGAAAGGTTTTTTGAAAAAGCTTGCTTCGGTCCTGATATCTGCAGCGGTCATACTGCAGATCGCAGCCAACAGCCCTTTGGAATATGCATATGCGGATGATGAGTTCTACGGCGATAATCCTCTGTCTTATTCGGCAGAGACATTTCACCGGGACAGGAACAATTACGAGGAAGTGATGCTGTATCCGGGCGAGACCGTTATTTTTGATGCGGATACCCATGAGATAAGCGGACAGCAGTACATGGGCTTCAGTTATATCGGCCCGCTGCCGCTGGACCTCAACATGCTT
>JAFRYJ010000166.1 GCA_017437705.1 Lachnospiraceae bacterium | reverse complement strand
CGATAAGCCTCCCGGATAAGACAGGGTCCTCCATATAGGCCTCGGCCTCAGCTCTGTCCTTTATAGCGTAATAGCGGGCCGTGCCGCTGTAGCCGAGCCCGTCGAGCTGCGGGAAGATGTACCAGATCCAGTGGCTGCGCTTACGTCCCGCGCGTATCTCCGAAAGCGCCTGTTCGTAATCTCTCGCCTGCGCGTTTAAAAATCTGCTCAAGTCCGCCATGATATGCCTCCAAAAATTCTATTCAATGTGAACCATTCTTCCGGCAACAGTCATTCGCGCCCCTTCTTCCGGCTCTAAAAATCCTGCTGATTTTTCCGCCACCTTCCTCCTCGGGAGGAAGGTTAAATCTTCGTCCCTGCCTTCCTCTTGGGAGGCGGAGCGCAGCGACCCGGCGGTATTGAATGGCCTTCCTGTGGATGGCCAGACCCGCCGGTGACCGAGCCCGCAGGCGAGAAGGGGGACCGTCGCAACGGTGGAAGAAGGGCAATCAAATAATTATATCCTTATAACCCTATCCCCAAATTCCGTTTGATATCTTCACAAACGGAAATGAAATTCCTGTTTATGTCATTATTGGCGTATCTCAACACTTTAATTCCCAGGGACTCGAAAAAAGCGGTACGCTCGGCGTCATATTCAAGTCCTTCTTTTTCATAGTGCTGGGATCCGTCTATTTCGATCACTGTTTTATATTTGGCTATATAAAAATCCGCTATGTATCTGCCGATGACCTTTTGGCGGTATGCCTGGACCGGAAGCTTATTCAGAAACTGATACCAGATTTTCTTTTCCTCAGGGGTCATATTCTTTCTCAATTCCTGAGCAAAAGGAGTCAGTCTGGCGTTTGAAGTTGAAGACATATTATTCCTTTTACAGCCCCTTCTTCCGGGCTTCTTCCGTTAATGACATATTCTTCTTTTACGGCCCCTTCTTCCGGCTCTAAAAATCCTGCTGATTTTTCCGCCACCTTCCTCCACGGGAGGAAGGTTAAATCTTCGTCTCTGCCTTCCTCTTGGGAGGAAGGGGGACCGTCGCAACGGTGGAAGAAGGGCAATGATTATTTCACAAACCTTTTGACTATCTTTTCGCTGTACGGCATGAAGATCCCCGCGGCGGGACCGACGAGAAAGGCGCAGATCAGAGTCCCCACGCCGACGACGCCCCCGAGAAGCCAGCCCAGGAACACGAATATGACGTCTACGCCCACTCTGACCGCTCCGAAGGGCAGACGGGTCTTGTCGCTTATTACGACCGACACCAGGTCATTGGGGCCTGTTCCCGCCTCGGATTTTATGACTATTGTCATTCCGAAGGCCAGAATGACGCAGCCCAGAGCGAGAGTCAGTATCCTCAGCGGCAGCGGAGCGCTGCTGAGCTTCAGCGGGGAGAGGATCAGGCTGAACATGTCGATTATCGGGCCGCCGAGAAGCATGCAAAGAAGCGTTCCGATACGTATATAGCTCCTGTCAACTATAAGGAGTATCGCGACTATCAGTAAGCTCACAGCTACATGGACCCTTCCGTGAGTAAGCCAGGGGCCTTTAATTACCTCGCCGAGCTTTCTGAAAAGCCCCTGTATCATCACATTGAAGGGGTCCGAGCCCATAGACGTCTGCAGGAACAGCGTGACGCCCAGGTGCGCGACAGTGAGGCCGCAGAGCAGAAGGATTATTCTAATAAGAGTCTCGCGGTTGAATTTCATGCATTCTCCTTCAGTTTCTTCTCGAGCATTACCAGGTGAATTTCCGGGATCCCGTTGAACACGGCCGGAACTATCCCCCTCTCCTCATAGCCGAGCTTTTTGTATAAGGCTCTGGCGCGCGCATTATGCTCATCCGTATCCATCCTGAGATACGGGCAGCCGTTTTTAAGGGCGTGGTCTTCGTAACATCTTACGAAAATCTTCCCATATCCCCTGCCGGAATAAGGCGGGTCCGTCATAAAGGTATGGAGCACCATGACTTTCTCTTCCGGTGCGGGATATCTCCAGTCCGCGCCGTAATACGCGTCTTCCTGCTCTTTGTTGATCCTCCCGCAGGTAACTATCCGTCCCTTTTCCTCAAGGACGAACATCTCCCCGGCCTCTATGGCCTCTTTCGCTGTCTCTTCTGTCGGATAGACGTTTCTCTTCCAGCCTGTGGAGATCCTTCCGGCTTCCTCCTCGTCGAGGTTCCGGCTGTATATCCCTTCGATCTGATATAGATCGCCAATATCCGCTTTTCTGAATATCAGATCATCCGACATTTTTACTCTCTCTTACAAAAGGCCCAGACCTTTCGCGACGATCGTTATGAAGTCCTGGACGTTCGTGACGAAGGTCGTAGCGCTGAGGCTTCCCCTGTCCAGGAGCTTGTTTACCACGAACTCGTCGGAGTCCACGCAGTAGAGATATACGGGGCGCAGCGTGCCGTCGGGCAGGACCTTGAACGAGGGAGTCATATTCCCCGTGGCGATCGTGTGGAGCATCGTAGCCAGGCATATGACCGTTGTCGCCTTCTTTACAAGTCCTCTCATGGCATCCTGGCCCTCGTATACGTCCCCGATGACCTCCGGAAGAGGCCCGTCGTCGCGTATCGAGCCTGTCAGAACAAAGGGTATGTCCTTCCTGACAAGGCTGTACATTATTCCGTTGTCTATACCGCGGTCCTTAAT
>JAFRYJ010000165.1 GCA_017437705.1 Lachnospiraceae bacterium | reverse complement strand
TCGTTCTTATCTCTCCCCAGGAGCTGAAGGTGCCCAGCTTCGTAAAGAAGGAATTCCTGAAGGACAAGGGCATTCCCTATAAGCAGAGCACATCCCTGGATGATGTTATCGGCGACCTGGATATCCTGTACATGACCAGGGTCCAGAGAGAAAGGTTCTTCAACGAGGAAGATTATCTGAGGCTGAAGGACTGCTTTATCCTTACCGCGGACAAGATGAAGAACGCGAAGAAGGACATGATCGTGATGCATCCGCTGCCCAGGGTAAACGAGATCTCAACGGCTGTGGACAATGACCCCAGGGCCTGCTATTTCAGGCAGACCGTTTACGGCAAATACATGCGCATGGCCCTTATCCTCAAGCTTCTGGAGGTGACGGTATGAATATAGACAGCATCAGGAACGGATACGTTATAGACCATATCAAGGCCGGGAAGGCCATGGAGATATACGACAGGCTGGAGCTTTCAAAGCTCGACGTGCCCGTGGCCATGATCATGGGCGCCTCCAGCAAGAGGACCGGGAAGAAGGACATCATAAAGATCGACGGCGAGATAGAGATAAACATGGATGTCATCGGCTATGTGGATCCCGGCGCCACCGTAAATACCATCAAGAACTGCGAGCTCATCGACAAGCGCAAGATAGAGGAGCCGGAGTTCCTGGTGGACGTGCTGCGCTGCAAAAATCCCAGGTGCATAACCTCCACGGAGCAGGAGATAAAGCATAAATTCAGACTGACAGATCCCAATAAGCACGAGTACAGATGCGTTTACTGCGACACGAAGGGTTAAGACCGGAGGTTTTTGATGAAAGTCCTTATCGCGGAGGATGAGATCCAGGTGGCCAGGGCCATCAAGGTCTTCCTCGACAGGAACAAAATAACTTCAGACATGGTGCACGACGGCCGCAGCGCCCTGGATTACCTGATGCAGGTGAACTACGACGTGATCGTGCTTGATATCATGATGCCGGAAATGGACGGCGTCACTGTTTTAAAGAAAGCCCGCGCACAGGGGATACAGACCCCTGTGCTTTTTCTGACGGCGAAAAGCGGCGTGGACGACAGGGTCTCGGGACTGGAGGCCGGGGCCGACGATTACCTGGTAAAGCCCTTCGACATGAACGAGCTTGTGGCCAGGGTGAGGGCCCTTTCCAGACGGAGCATGAGCTACGCGCCCTCAATCATCGATATAAACGGGACAAAGCTGAACTGCAGCAGCTTTGAGCTGTCCTGCGGCGGTGAGTCCGTAAAGCTGAACAACAAGGAATTCCAGCTGATGGAGCTTTTCATGAAGTATCCGGGGCAGGTGTTCTCCGCCGATCACATCATGGACAGGATATGGTCGGAGTCAGCCGCAGATATAGACGTGCTCTGGACATACATGGGTTTTATCCGCAAAAAACTGAAAAAGATAAACGCCACCGTCGCCATTAAGACGGTAAGGGGCGCAGGTTATTCTCTGGAGGGTTTGTGATGCTAAAGAAGCTTCAGCGCAGATTCGTAATATGGACATCGCTGGCGATCTTTGCCGTGATCGCGCTGATCGTTCTCATAATAAACCTGTCCTACAGGAACGTTATGATCGGCCGGGAGGAGGATACCATAGACGCGATCCTCTCAGGCGATCTGCGCCCCGGTGGCAGGGAAGACCGCGTGCCTGACGGAGAACGGCCTCCCGGAGAAAGCGGTGCATTTAACGGCAGTGACGATGACGACCCTGAAGACGATCCGGACGATGACGACCCTTATGATGACGAAGATGACGACATTGATGAAAAGGGCATTCCCTTTGACAGAGACCGGTCTCCGGAAGCGCCGTTCATGACGAGGTTTTTTACGGTGCAGGCCGACGGGGAGAGGAACATCACTTCCGTATCCATCGATAATATCGGCTCGGTCTCAGAGGATGATGCCCGGGAAATGGCCGAAGAAATACTGGCGGGGGGCTCATCATCGGGCTATACCGGAGAATACAGATACAGGGTGCAGGAGGCAGATGACGGCTATAATACGGTATTCCTGAACTGTTCGGCGGATCAGGAATCCATGGCGTCGGTGCTTTTCGTATCATCGGTCGTCGGGCTGGTGAGTGTGCTGTTCCTGATACTGGTGGTTTTCATCATTTCCGGCAGGGTAATAAAGCCCTATGTCAGGAACGCCCGGATGCAGCGTCAGTTCATAACCGATGCGGAACACGAGCTCAAAACACCCATAACGTCCATATCAACAAGCGCCGACGTGCTGCTGATGGACGGCGAGAACGAGTGGTTGAGGAACATAAAGGATCAGGCTGAAAAGATGAACAGGCTGGTGGCCGGCATGCTGAAGCTCTCCAGGATGGATGAGGAGGATCCCTTCCCCGACAAGGCGGAATTCTCTTTAAGCGATGCAGCATGGGAGGCTTCGGAGCCCTTCGGAAAGACGGCGGAGGGGCTTAGGAAGAGCTTTACACGGGAGATAGAGGACGACGTCCTCATGACCGGTGATGAGCCCGCGGTGCAGCAGCTGATCTCGATCCTTCTGGATAACGCCGTAAAGTATTCCGACAGCGAAGGCAATATCGTATTGAAGGTATATAAGGACAGGAAGCACGTGTGCATCGATGTGTCCAACACAGGAGACATGTCCGCGATAACGGAGCCGGAAAGGCTTTTCGACAGATTTTTCAGGCCGGATGAATCGAGAAGCTCAAAGACCGGCGGCTACGGCATCGGTCTTTCCATCGCCAGGGCCGTAGCTGAAAGCCATAACGGCACTCTTACGGTGAGGATCGAATGGGACAGCATCACTTTCAGTGCCCGAATGGAGTAAAAACAACCAGTTGTGGTGTAAATATTGAAAAAAACCACAATATCTTGTATTTTTGTGTTGACATGGAATCAAGGCTCTGATATATTTAACTAAGTTAGAGCAGAGCCTTTTCAGGAACTGATCTAGAATCTATAATGCGGCGCCAGTCACCCGCCGCCGGAATAGATTAAAGAGCCGGATCGCCATCCGGCTCTTAAGCATTTTTAAGAACAAAACAACGGGTATGCATCTGAAATGCATACCCGTTTTGTGCGTTCTTATGATCAGTCTACCCTGTCGCCGTTGCCGTATACCTCGCAGAAGCGGGCGTGGAAGGAAGGCTCCGTATCATGGACGTACAGGTGTGAAATATC
>JAFRYJ010000164.1 GCA_017437705.1 Lachnospiraceae bacterium | reverse complement strand
CCTGGAAGAGCCATATGTATTTCGAGGAAGGGGCCAAGAACTATACAGCTGAAGCAATGAGCTTTGCTTCTGCCTCCGCATACCGCTGGTTCAGGGATGTTATCTGTACAAAAGAGATGGCCGACGGCGAAGCCGAAGGAAAGGATCCTTATGAGATCATCAATGAGGAGATAGCCGCATCGGTTCCCGGCGCCCACGGTGTTACGTTCCTGCCTTATCTGCAGGGCAAGGCAAACACCCACCGCGGAGAGACCGGCTCGCCTCTGACGGCAACATTTACCGGAATGACCATGGCTACCGTAAGATCCGATATGTGCCGTGCCGTAGCAGAAGGTATACTTTACGAGATGCGTGATATCGTAAGCATCGTAAAAGAGCACGGTATGGAAGTAGGCGACATCAGAGTTACCGGCGGCGTTACACAGAGCCCGACGTGGTGCCAGATGGCTGCCGACATCTTCCAGATACCCATCACGATCACAGAGACATCAGAGAACGGATGCCTCGGAGCAGCAATCTTCGCAGGTATTGGCGCAGGCATTTACAAAGATGCAAAAGAAGGTGCCGAGAAGGCCGTGCGTATCAAATGCGTATATGAGCCCAATCCTGAAATGAAAGAAGCTTATGATGCCGGATTTGAGCGCTTTGTAAGCATTTACAAGAAGCTTGAGAGGATTGACTGATAACACTGAAGAGACACTCTGATAAACAGTGATCAGACATTAAGAACCGTAAAAGTCCTTCGGCCTCGGGTCGAAGGACTTTTAACGAAAAGCAGGAGCCTGATCTGATCAGAGACCGAAATAAACAGGAGGGATACCATATGGATATCAGAGGTAAAGTTGCATTGATAACCGGCGCTGCAGGCGGTATCGGCAAAGGAGCTGCGGAAAAATGCCTTGAGATGGGCATGAAGGTAGCCATAGCAGATATACAGGAAGAACTGGGGCAGAAGACCTGCGAAGAGCTTTCAAAGCTGGGAGAATGCCGCTTTTACTATATCGACCTGAGGAATATGGATGAGGTAAAAGCGCTTGTACCTAAAGTGGTTGAAGACTTCGGCACCATAGATGTGCTCATCAACAACGCGGGCGTTCCCAACAGGCTACCCGTGGAGGACGTAACTCTTCAGGCATATGAGGATATGTTCGCGATCCACGTAAGATCGGGATTCTTCCTTTCCCAGGCAGTGGGTCCCATCATGAAGGAGAAACGCTGGGGGCGCATCATCAACCTGTCGTCGCCCAGAGGCATCCAGCCGGACCTTATTCATCCTCTTTACGGCATGTGCAAGGCTGCCGTCAGGAGCATGACGGAGTATTTTGCCATGGCGTATGCAAGATGGAACATCCGTGTGAACGCCGTATCACCGGCATGTATCTATACGCCGATGACGGAGCATTACAGAGGTACCGAGGGCCATGCAAAGGCAATGAAGCAGCTGCCCGCGGGCGAATATATGGAGATACCGGATCTTTCAAATGTGATCTGGTTCCTTATAAGTGATGATTCCCTTCCCGTCAATGGAACCACCATCGAGGCGGATATGGGCGTGCACCTCACAAGCCTTCTGTCTTTCGGACAGTTTGAGAAGCAGGGTCATCCCACCAGTTATCTTGAGGAATGACGGTGGCTTTGGGGCAGAATATTAAAGGGTTTCAAAAGTCATCACTTTTTGAATACCGGCAGTAAATACAGAAAAAGATCAATATCATGGCCCCCGCCGCGGCGGGGGCCTTTTCCATGCATTAAATGATGCGCCGGCATCATTTCCGGATGTATCTGATCACTCTTGTACTTGGAGTATTTTCCGCAAAGTGTTATTATTAAGCGGAAGACCATTTGTGAAAGGAAGATACACATGTATAACTGGTATTCATCCAAGCTCTACTATAAAGACGGAGATCCCCTCTGCGAGAGGACTATCGCAATAATCCAGAAGCTTAAGATAAGGAGACCCGCCGGAAATACGGCAGGGATCAATATGTACAATATGGCGCTTAATCCCCCCGTGGACAGGGGCTGCGAGTTTACCAATGTGCCTACGATCATCTATCACGGCCAGAAGATGTTCGAGGCCAGGGGCGACGAGACGGATGAAGAACTGGAGAGGATAATCAACTATATCCTGGACTATACCAGCCCTTCCAACCAGGGGATCTGACAGTGCGGAAGCACTTATAAAAACAGGGATCGACCTGTTTTAATAACTTATAAGATATCTTACAGCGCATTTCCGTTGACAAAAACGGCAATGCGCTGATATTATTCTGTCATGATGCTTTTATGATACATTGTTGCATCGCGTCAGAGAGGTAAAGTGTCTGATCTGAAAGCATTTTGAGGAAAAACATCAGTTAAGGGTAAGGCACAGCATCACGGGAGGTGGCTGCGATTTGAAAGTAATGGAATACGCACGGAAGTATGCAGATTATTCTGTGGAACAACGCAGATATTTTCACAGGCATCCGGAGCCCAGCCAGGAGGAATTCGGCACATGCAGAGCCATAGTTAAAGAGCTTGAAGCCATGGGGCTGAAGCCTCAGGTGATTCACACCTCCGGGGTAACAGTGGATATCGGAGACGGATCAAAAAGCGGTAAAACAGTACTTTTAAGGGCCGATATAGATGCTCTCAGGGTGCCGGAGGAGACCGGAGAGGAATTCGCTTCGGAGAATCCGGGGGTCAGCCATGCCTGCGGCCACGACGGACATATCGCCATGAATCTAACGGCGGCCAGGATCCTCAAGGACATGGATGATGCCGGAGAACTGAATGGCCGGGTACGTCTCATATTTGAACCGGGCGAGGAAAACGCCAGGGGTGCAAACGGCATGATCGCCGCGGGCGTGCTGGAGGGCGTCGATCTCGCTTACGGTACGCATATATGGAGCAGCGTGGAATCGGGGTATTTCGGTGTGACCACGGGTCCCGTAATGGCTTCGGCGGATTTTTTCACCGTCACCGTTAAGGGCCGGGCGGTCCACGGAGCGGAGCCCCAGAACGGCATAGATCCGATACCGGCAGCAGCGGCCATCATATCGGAGCTTTATACCGTATTTTCACGCGAGTATTCTTCCTCGGAGACGGTGGTGTTAAGTATATGCCAGATGACAGGCGGGAATACGGATAATGCTATCCCCGAGATCGTGACGATGGGAGGAACTACCAGGGCTTTCAACGAAGATATACGTCAGTCGTTTCCGGGGACGATAGAGAGAGTTATAAAAGGCGTTGCGGCGGCCCACAGGGCAGAGGCGGAGCTTGACTACAGATGGGGGTCACCGGTAGTTGTAAACGATGCGGGAGCTGCGGAAAAAGCGAGGAAGGCGATCTCGGCCAATTTCGGAGAAGACGCGGTGACAGATTTCAGACCCATAATGGTGGGTGACGACTACGGCGAATACATCATGAGAGTGCCCGGAGTCTATGTATTCCTCGGCATCAGGAATGAGGAGTGCGGAGCCGTATGGCCCCAGCACAGCAACCATTACAGGATCGATGAAAGTGCGCTTATAAAAGGTGCGGCAGCAGCCGTTCAATATGCGGTTGATTTTTTAAATGAGGAGGAATGATTATGAAGATCACTGACAGTATTTACATCGTAGGCGGCGGCAAATGGGGCTTCGGCATATCCAATGTGATCGACTGCAATATCTATCTGATCGACACCGGCGACGGACTTGTTCTTTTGGATGCGGGTACCGGCCTGGAGCCTGAAAGAGTTGACGCCAACATTGAGGCTCACGGATTTTCGGTAAAGGACATCAAGGCTATCCTGATCACACATTATCACGGAGATCATGCCTGCGGAGCATCGCGCTTCCAGAAGCTTTCGGGAGCACCTATCTATGCTCCCGAGCTTGAGGCTGATGCGATCAGGGACGGCGACGAGGTACAGACATCTGTAGGCGCCTGCAAGGGCGGCCTTTATCCTCTGGATTTCGTATATCCCAAGTCCGACAATGTAATACCCATGAAAGAGGGCGATACGCTCACAGTCGGAAACATCACCTTTACATTTTACATGTGCCCCGGCCACAGCCTTCAGGATATGGTGGTCTATGCGGATATCGACGGAAAGAAGTGCCTGTTCACAGGCGACTTCGTCTTCGCACAGGGCATGGTTCTGATCCAGTCTCTGGCCGACGTATCGGTATATCCTTACGCCCAGGCAATGAGGAAGATCGCAGAGCTTCCGATCGATGCAGCCTTCCCCGGCCACGGAGTATTTGTGCTCGAAGGCGGCCACGCATTCGTTGACTTTGCCCTGGCAAAATTCAACGTGGGCCTTCTGCCTCCGGTACTCTATTACTTCGCATAATGATGCGGTGCAAAACGGTATAAATATGCATGCGGTGTGCCCGGATACGACCGGCCGCCGGATCGTTGATGAAAGCTCCCTGCCGGCGGCCGGGAGCTTTTCGCATGCGCCGTGGGAACACAAAAGTACGGACGGCAGCGACTGCAGGAACTTGATGTCAAATATTCATTTTGATTGACATGCGGCATGTTTTATTGATATTATTCATTTATTGATGAATTAATAATTAAAGCTTTCATGCACATATTTATGCATCAGTACATGAAAGGGATCGGAGGAACACTTTATATGGATGTTAAAGAATATGCGCAGAAGTATTCTGACTACGTTATAAGCATGCGCAGGCATTTTCACAGGCATCCCGAGCCCAGTCTGGAGGAATTCGAGACCTGCAAGAGGATCGTTGAAGAGCTTCAGGAAATGGGACTGGAGCCCAGGGTCGTCCATACCACCGGCGTCACCGTTGACATAGGTGATGCGGCGAGAAGCGGAAAGACCGTCATGCTCCGGGCCGATATCGATGCGCTCCGCATCGTGGAGGAGACGGGCGAGGAGTTTGCTTCGGAGAATCACGGCATCATGCATGCCTGCGGCCATGACAGCCATGCGGCCATGCTTCTTACGGCAGCCCATATCCTGAAGGATATGGAGGATGCCGGGGAGATAAACGGACGCGTCCGCCTTATCTTTGAACCGGCCGAGGAGATCGCAAAGGGTGCCAACGGAATGATCGCCGCCGGAGTAATGGACGGTGTGGACATCGTATACGGCACTCATGTATGGAGCACCGTAGATGCTGGTATATTCTCGGTATCGCCGGGACCCGTTATGGCGTCGGCAGATTTCTTTACCATCACGGTAAGGGGCAAGGCGGTACACGGTTCCGCTCCCGAAGCCGGCATCGATCCCATAGCCACGGCAGCGGCCATAGTTACGGAGCTTTACAATGTATTCAACCGTGAGTATCCTTCGTCAGAGACGGTAGTATTGAGCCTCTGCCAGATCTCCGGCGGAAATACGGATAATGCCATCCCGGAGATCGTGACCATGGGCGGTACGACCAGGGCATTCAATGAGGATATCCGTCAGTCGTTCCCCGGCACCATCGAAAGAGTTATCAAGGGCGTTGCGGCAGCTCACCGTGCCGAAGCAGATCTGGATTACAGATGGGGCTCACCTGTATGCGTAAATGATGAGGGTGCGGTAAAGAGAGCGGAAAAATCGATAGCTTCCATCTTCGGTGAAGAAGCGGTACAGGGCTTCGACCCCGTAATGGGCGGAGAGAATTTCGGAGAATACGAGAAGCTGGTTCCCGGAGTATTCGTTTTCCTGGGCGTGCGGAACGAGGAATGCGGCGCAGTATATCCTCAGCACAGCAACCGATACAGGATGGACGAGAGTGCACTTATAAAAGGCGCGGCCGCAGCCGTACAGTTTGCGGTCGATTATTTAAATGAGGAGGAATAACTTATGAAGATCACAGACAACATCTACATCGTAGGCGGCGGAAAATGGGGCTTCGGCATCTCAAACGTTCTCGACTGTAACATCTATATCGTTGATACGGGTGACGGCCTCGTTCTTATCGATGCGGG
>JAFRYJ010000163.1 GCA_017437705.1 Lachnospiraceae bacterium | reverse complement strand
TATAAGCCTTCTGCTTATGATCGATATATGTACCTTCTTCCTGACGGTCATTGCAACCCTTATTGTAAGGAGTCATCTTGAGGCTAAGAAGGAAGAACATACAACATCCTTCATGGCCGACCTTAAGGAGGGCTGGGGTACGGTAACAGGGAACAGGGGAATACTTCTCCTTGTATTGATGACATCGGGCGTAACGCTCTTTATGGGTGCCATACAGATATTGTCTGAGCCCATGATCCTTGATTTTGCCGACAGCAAGACTCTGGGGATCACGGAAACCGTGTGTGCATCGGGAATGCTGGTATCCGGAATACTGCTTGGGATCCGTGGTATAAAGGGCGGATATGTCAGGTTCTTATCCGCTTCATTGTGCGGCTGCGGGATCGCGATGATATTCTTCGGAATGCGTGAATACATTCCGCTTATCACTGCTGCGGGTTTTTCGTTTTTCTTCATGCTTCCCTTCGCGAATTCCTGTCTTGACTACCTGACCCGCACCAATATTCCCGATGAGCTTCAGGGCAGGGCCTGGGGAGTTATAGGCTTCATATCACAGCTTGGATATGTTGTTGCTTACGGCCTTTTCGGAGTAGTGGCCGATGCAGTGGCAGGATGGACCGGACAGGGCGTAGGCAGGGGAGCCGGGATCACGATAATGGTATCGGGACTTATCATGGCGGTGATTGCAGTGGCAATATCTTTTAATAAGGACATATGGAAGTTGGAGTCGGCGGGATTGACTCCGGTGGGTGTGGAGTCGGCAGGATTGACCTCGGTAGGGGTGAATGCAACGGAATTGGCGGCGGTGGCTGGTTCAGGACAGGAAAGCGCGGTGGAAATATGATCATAAAATGAACCGCCCTAAAGGATTGGCTTTACGTCCGGGAAGTGTTCCCATGTTTTGTAAGGAGAGAATTATGGCTGAATCGAAGAGTGCTGAAGAGAGAAGAGAGGAAATAATGGATGCCGCGGCCGGCCTGTTTTCGACCAAGGGATACGAAGAGACGACCACGACGGACATCATGAAGAAGGTGGGGATCGCGAAGGGAACCCTGTATTACCATTTTGCATCCAAGGAGGAAATACTTGATGCCATGGTCGAACGAATGGGCAGGCGGCTCATAGCTGCGGCAAGGGCCTGCGCGGCCACTGACGCACCGGTATACGAGAGGCTTCTTAAGGTGATGCTGTCCCTTAACGCGAACAGTATAGGGGGCGAAGACCTTATTGAGATCATGCACCAGCCAAGGAACGTGCTCATGCATGAAAAGTCACGCGCCATGGTGATCCGCGAAGCAGGACCTGTTCTTGCCGGCCTCGTAAAAGAAGGCGTGGATGAGGGGCTGTATGACTGTAAATACCCGGAGCAGACCGTTGAAATGATCATGGTTTACGTCCTTATCGCATTTGACGGCAGCGGTATCATTAAAGCCGGTATGGAGCCAGAGAGGATAGACGGCTTTATCGCCATCATCGAGAGGATGCTTGGGGCAAAGAAGGGTACTTTTGATTTTGTAAGACAGCTGTTCTGATACCTTATGCCCGCTAAATGATACCGGATGCTTAAATAAGTTTGCTATGTCAGATAATAGAGAGGTTTGCTGTATGAACATGCATATGAAGATACTTAAAAATTACTTTGCGAAAAAGGGATGGAAGAATGCGATCCTGTACGCTTTTATGTTCATGTCCGTTCTTATCGCATCCCTGGTCGCACTCATGCTCACGCAGCTTTTTACTTCCATCAGTTCCATGTATGAAGCAGCCCGGCCGCCCCACTTTCTGCAGATGCATATGGGGGAGCCGGATACAGATGATATAGAGGAGTTTAATGAAGGCTTTCAGGGGCTTACGCATTCTCAGATCATTCCGATGATTGATGTGCATGGTGAGGATGTTACCATTAGGGGTAGGGCAGGTGCTTATACTCTGGCTGACTGCAGGCTTGATATAAGTCTTGTAAGGCAGAACGATGGATATGATGTCCTTCTTGACGATGAACGCTGCCATGCAGACGTTTCACAGGGAGAGATCGGGGTTCCGGTCATCATTCTTGATATGTACGATATATCGTACGGAGATGTGATCACAGTCGAGTCGGATGGTGCGGTGTATGAATTCAGGGTATCGGCGACGGTGCATGATGCTATGATGAATTCGACCATGTGCTCATC
>JAFRYJ010000010.1 GCA_017437705.1 Lachnospiraceae bacterium | reverse complement strand
TATATCAATATCGCAAGAGAAAGACCGCCGCAGATAAAAACGGCCGCCATTTTCCCCGGCGTTGCGATCTCGGAATTATCCTTTATGATCCTTTCGACATATCTCTTTTCAAAAGCATTGAGTTTTTCGTATTCCTCGCGCATCTGCGCGGCTCTCTTTTCACTCATCCATTTCATGTGAAATACTCCAAGGACCTGTCAAAACCAGAGGGCGCCTAAGCGCCCTCTGAATCGACAGTATTTTTTGCCCGTCAGGCTTCTGCGGCTTTTTCAGCTTCTGCAGCAGCTTTTTCTGCTTCTGCTTTTTTCTTCAGGCCAATGGCATTGGGATGCTCATCCAGCACCTTGTGGCATGCTACGAAATGGCCTTCCGTGATCTCTACAAGCTCCGGTGAACTTGCAAGACACTGCTCTGTACAGTAAGGACATCTCTTTGCAAAACGACATGTGTCGGGAGGATTGATAGGGCTTGTGATCTCGCCCTTGATCGGGATCCTCTTCGTCTGATTGTCCAGATCGGGAACAGGAATGGCTGAAAGCAGGGCCTCTGTATAAGGATGGAGGGGATCTGCGAAAAGCTCTTCCGACGGAGCCTTCTCCACCAGCTGTCCAAGGTACATAACGGCGATATCATCAGCAAAGTGATTAACGACCGCCAGGTCATGTGTGATGAACATATACGTAAGGCCTCTTTCGTCCTGAAGCTCTCCGAGGAGGTTCAGGATCTGTGCCTGGATCGAAACATCAAGAGCGGAAACCGGCTCGTCGCAGACGATGAATTTCGGATTCAGAGCCAGTGCACGCGCGATACCGATACGCTGACGGCGGCCGCCGTCCAGCTCGTGAGGGTATGTATTAACGAAACGCTCTGCAAGACCAACCGTCTCCATCAGTTCATGGACCTTCTGATCGATCTCATCCTTTTTCATTTTGGAAAGCTTCATGGGCTCTCCGATGATCTGGCTGATGGTATTTCTGGGGTCCAGTGATGCATAGGGGTCCTGGAAGATGATCTGCATCTCCGCACGGAGATTTCTCATCTCCCTCTTTGAGATCGTGGTTATTTCCCTTCCCTCAAACTTAACGCTTCCGCTGGTAGGCTCGTGAAGACGAAGGATGGCACGTCCTGTGGTAGACTTGCCGCATCCGGACTCGCCAACGACACCGAGGGTCTTGCCCTTGTCAATGGTGAAGCTGACATCATCAACGGCGTGCAGGCTGCCTGCCCTGACCTTAAAATATTTTTTCAGATGACTTACTTCAAGTAAGTGTTCATATTCACCCATTCTCTTTACTCCTCTCCAGCTTGAAGTCGGGATCGTCGTAAGCGGTACAGCATACATAATGTGTATCCGAAATATTACGTACTTCAGGCAGCTTCTCGCGGCATGCATCCGTTACATAATTGCAGCGGTCTGCAAAAGGACAGCCCACAGGAAGATTCGACGGATCGCACATAAGACCCTTGATGGGTTTGAGCTTTGCCGTACGGTTGTGAATGTTGGGCAGTGAGTTGAAAAGGCCTTCTGTATAAGGATGCTTTGTATCCTTGAATACATCTACGAGTGTACCGTACTCAACGATCCTACCGGCATAAATGATGGCAACCGTATCGCAGGTCTCTGCAACGATACCAAGGTCATGGGTGATCATGATCATGGAGGTGTTGAATTTCTCTTTCAGACCTCTCATGATGTCGAGTACCTGCGCCTGGATAGTAACATCAAGCGCCGTTGTAGGCTCATCTGCAATGAGGAGCTTGGGGTTGCATGCAAGGGCGATAGCGATGACAACTCGCTGTTTCATACCGCCGGAGAACTGGTGAGGATACTCCTTCGCACGGTCTCTGGGGATACCAACGACCTCAAGCATATCTCCCGCACGCTCGTTAGCTTCATCCTTCGAGCAGTTGGTATGAAGCTTTATTGTTTCGGCGATCTGCTCGCCAACGGTAAATACCGGGTTGAGAGCCGTCATGGGATCCTGGAAGATCATGGCAACATCGTTGCCTCGGATCTCCTGCATCGCTGCTTCGGAAAGCTCTCTTACGTCCTGTCCCTCAACGATGATCTTACCGGATCTTATAACTCCGGGAGGATCGGGAACAAGGTTAAGGATCGAAAGCGCGGTCGTCGTCTTGCCGGCGCCTGTATCACCAACGAGACCCACGGTCTTGCCGTGATCAAGCGTGAGATTCAGTCCGTTAACGGCTTTAACAAGAGCATCCTCTGTGTCGTATTCAACATACAGATCCTCGATCTGAAGGACCGGTCCGTCATACTGTGTTCTTGAGGCAGCCATCTTCTCATAGTCGTCTGCCGCCTCAGCTGCTCTTTCTTCAATCTCGTCTTTGATCCCTTCAGCCTCGGCCTCAACGGCTTCAGCTGCTTTTTCCGCCGTATCGGCTGCCTCTTCGGCCGCCTTTACGGCTTCGTCCTTTACTTCTTCAACTTCTTCAATGATCTTGTTTTCGTCCATACTGATCCTCCTTACCGTTTAAGTTTCGGATCGATAGCATCACGAAGGCCATCACCGAAGAGATTGACTGAAAGTACAGTGATCATGATTGCCAAACCGGGTGCTATAACCATGTAAGGATAATCCCTCAGGAATCCACGGCCCATGGACAGCAGGGAGCCCCACTCCGGCGCGGGAAGGGGAACACCGAGACCCAGGAATGAAAGTCCGGCAGCGGAAATGATAGCGCCTGCAACACGGACTGTTGTCTGTACGATAATAGGTGAAAGTGAGTTGGGAACAACGTGCTTCAGCACTATCCTCATCTCGCCCTGGCCTATTGCACGGGCAGCCTCTACGTAATCCTTGCCTCTCTCTGTGAGGACTGAAGCTCTGGTCACGCGGCAGAAGGCTGCCGCGTTCGATACCCCGACGGCAATCATCAGGTTTAACATGCTCTGTCCCAAAGCAGAGATAACTGCGATAGCAAGGAGGATCGAAGGAAGTGAATAGAAGATATCTGTGATACGCATGATAACGTTTTCTACCCAGCCGCCCTTATAACCGGCGATGGATCCGAGAACAAGGCCGATCGCCAGTGATACGAGTGTGGAAACAAAACCTATGGCCAGTGAATATCTTGCGCCGTAAAGAACTCGTGCAAAGAGGTCACGGCCCATCTCGTCTGTACCGAACCAGTGCTTTGCATTGGGCGCCTGCAGACGGTCTCTGATATTGTTTCCTATAACATCGGTATTGTAATCAAACAGGACATCGCCCAGGAGAGCAATGATAACGATGATGGCAAAAACGATAAGGCCCACGATGGCGCCCTTGTTTTTCCTCAGTCGGTGCATTACCTCTCTGAACTGGCTACGTCCCTTATATGTTTTAACTTCAGCCGAAGCTGCTTTTGTCTTTTTGCTCATCTGATCCTCCTCCCTTACTTCTGATACTGGGCCTTGATACGAGGATCAACAAAGGCGTAGATCAGGTCTACAAGAAGGTTTATGATCGAAACGAACATACACGAAAGGATCAGACAGCCAGTAACGAGCTGGGTGTCCGCCTTTGTGATGCCGTCATAAACCAGACGGCCTACGCCCGGCCAGGAGAATACAGTCTCGGTAAGGACAGGTCCGCAGAGAACGTATGCGAAGTTCATACCTGCAACTGTGATGATGGGGATCAGGGCATTGCGGAAAGCGTGGTGCCAGATGATACCGCGCCGGTTAACACCCTTCGCTTTCGCCGTGACGATGTAGTCCTGACGGATAACGTCGAGCATGGACGATCGGGTGTTACGCATCAGCAATGCCAGCAGGAATACTCCTTCTGTTATCGACGGCAGGACTAAGGACCTTAGTCCGTCGTTGAAACCTCCGGAAGGAAATAGTGGAATCTTATTAGAGAAGGCAATGATAAGCATCATGCCCAGCCAGAAGTTCGGCATCGACATACCCAACAGAGCTATTATCGTACACAGCGTATCTATCCACGTATTCTGATGGGTAGCGGACAGAACGCCCAATGGTATGGACAATAGCAGCGCCACTATGATGGAGCCTACAGCAAGTGCAAGCGTTGCCGGTAATTTCTGGAAATATGTAGGGAATACGTCAACCTTGGAAAGCATTGACTTGCCCATATCGCCGCGGAAAAGATTGTACATGTATCTTCCGTAGCGCACAATGAACGGGTCGTTCAGACCCAGTTCCTCACGGACAGCCTCGATCTGTTCCGGTGTTGCATCATCGCCCGCAATAACGACTGCAGGATCACCGGGAGTGAGGTCCATGATGAAGTATACTATGAGCGCCACACCGAAAAGAACCGGTATGAGCATTATCAATCTTTTTAAGATGTATCGCCACATAAGGTCCTCCTTACAATAACGGTGAGATTACTGAAAAACAGGGAAGGGGTCAAAAGACACCCTTCCCTGCCGATTTGAATGTCGATTTCTATATCGCGCTGATTATCTCAACTTATACCGGCTGAAATTATTCAGTTACATAGCAGTATGTGAAGTTATGCTGCTCTGAAGGCTCGATATTGAAATTGTGGAGGTTCTTATTAACGCCCATGTAAAGGATCTCATAATACAGAGGCAGGAAACCTGCGTTGTCGATCATCCAAGCCTGAAGATCATAATAGATCTGGTTACGCTTAGCCTCATCGGGCTCAACTGCTGCATCATCGATCATCTTGTTAACTTCTTCGTTGTCAAGGAGCTGACGGTTAGAACCTGATCCACCGTAGAACAGTGAACGAACGGTGATGTCTGTACCTTCACCGGGTGTAGGACCCCAGTTGTAGATAACAGCGTCATGCTTGCCTTCAGCCATGAGTGTCTTGATTGAAGAGTTGTCCTTAGGATCAACGATTACGTGGATACCGATGTCTCTGAGGTCAGCTTCCATAAGCTGAGCGATGGTCTTGTAGGTCGTGCCGTCGATGAAGGAGATCGTGAAATCAAATCCATCGGGATACTCTGACTCTGCAAGGAGCTGTTTTGCAAGCTCGGGATCATACTCAAGAGCTTCCTGATCGGGATTGTAGCCGGGGGTCTTGGGTGAAAGAACTGTGTTTGCAAGAACAGCCTTTCCGTCCTTAGCTGCGATTACGATGTTCTCACGGTTGATCGCATGAGCGATTGCCTGACGAACCTTCTTGTCAAGAAGAGCGGGGTTGTTGCCGTTCTGGTTGATAGCAAGGTAGATAAGCTTGTTAGCCGTGATCGACATTACCATTGACTTGTCGGACTCTGCGATATGCTCAACTTCCTGTACGGGAGGAGCGATACAGATATCGGACTCGCCGTTCTCAACAGAGATAACACGTGCGGAATCCTCTGTCATGGTCTTCATGGTGAACTTCTCTGTAAGAGGCTTCTCACCGAAGTAGTCGTCGAATCTCTCAACTGTTACGTGTGAGCCAAGCTCCCACTCTGTTACCTTGTAAGGACCAGAGCCGATTGCACGGCCGTTGTCGGGATCAGCTTCGGATTCCTTCTGGGAAACGATACATACGTTGAAGTAAGCACAGATACGAAGTGCATCCTGGTTGTTCTTTGCAAGATGCATTCTGATATGTGTGTCGTCGATCTTCTCGATGTGATCGATGAAGGAAACCTTTGATGATGTGAAGGAGTTCTCCTTCATAACGTCGAATGAATAGATGATATCCTCAACCGTAACGGGGTCTCCGTTGTGGAATACAGCGTCGTCACGAATTGTGAAATCGATATATTCATCTGTTACTTCCCAGTCTGTAGCCAGGTCGGGCTGGATCTCGTAAGTCCTGGGATCCTGTTTTACCAGGTGGCTGTGTGTCATTCTCAGAAGGATTGATACCTCGATGTTGTTCGAAGCATAAGGATCAAGTGTTACAAGGTCCTTATTCTGAGCAATGATGACTTCTTTCTTAAGGGTCGCATTTGCAAGCTCTGAATCGCTGAGTGCGGGAAGATCTGATACCATCTCTTCTGCATCGCTCTCAAGGTCTGAATAGTTCTGAGCGTCACCGCCGCCGCCTTCGCCGCCGCCGGATTCCTTCTCATCTGAGCCGCCCTTGCCACCACAAGCTGCAAGCGAGAATGCCATTACTGCAGCAAGTAAAAGAGCCAAAAACTTTTTCATACTAAACCTCCTATGAAAATAAAAAGATTTGCAGAAAACCATGACTTGCGGGCACTTTGTCATTCGTCTGCTTATAGATATGCTAAAATGATAAAATAATTCCGCCCGTATGTCAATTAAAAGTATATCGTTTTATCGGATTCCTCCGACATTTTACCAATAAATGCTTAATAATTGCCGCTTTTTTTGTGCATATTTTTGCATTTTGTGTTCGTCAAAATACACAAATCGGTAAAATTTGATAAATTTTTGACAATGTGTCACTCCTGCTCCGCGGCTGCCAGCATTTCCATTATTTTATTGCTTCTTTTTACGAATTCCGTAAGCTGTTCCCCGGACAGCGGACGGTGGGCCATGCCTGCCAGATCGTACAGCTGCCGGCAGAAGATACCGGTATTCTCCCCGTCCCTGTTATCGATGATATAACGCACGAGAGGGTTGGAGATATTGAGCACCAGCGTCTTTCCTTCCGTGCCGCTTCTCTCCGGCGACGCCATGCCGTACATCCTCATCATGTCCTCCATCCGGCGGCTGGTCTCGTTCTCCGTTATCATCGAAGAAACGGTGACGTCCTTAAGCCTGTCCGCCTTCACGGTAAGCTCCGGAAGCTCCAATTCCCCGCGGAAAAGCTCCTGCAGCTCTTCGGAAAGCTTTTCGGGATCATCATCGCTGTCTGTCTTATCCCTGAAGATATCCACCTCGTCGGAATCTATCCTCATGAACTTTACGTCCTTGTTCTTAAACTCCAGAGCCTGGATGAACATGGGATCGATGGCCTTGTTGAGGATAAGCGCGTCCGTCTCTTCTTTTCTGAAGAGCTCTATATACGAAGCCTGCCGGCCTGCGTCGGTCACGTAAAAGACTTTATTCTCATGCTTTTCCTTGCCGGCATCCAGATACTCGGGAAGCGTAACGTATTTGTCGTCGAGATCCTTATATATGATGTAGTCGTTCATCTTCTCCGCGAATTTTTCGTCGCGCACAAAGCCGTACTTGATGAAGGGATTGATGTCGTCCCAGTATTTCTCGTACTCTTCCTTCTCAGTCTTGTACATGCCCGTGAGCCTGTCCGCCACCTTCTTCGTGATGTAGTCGGAGATCTTCTTGACGAAACCGTCATTCTGAAGCGCCGACCTGGAAACGTTGAGCGGCATGTCGGGACAGTCGATAACTCCCTTCAGCAGCATGAGGTAATCCGGGATGGCTTCCTTTATATTGTCCGCGATGAATACCTGATTACAGAAAAGCTTGATGGTCCCCTCGATGGAGTCGTATTCGTTGCCGATCCTGGGGAAATAAAGGATGCCCTTTAAATCGAAGGGATAATCCATATTCAAGTGGATCCAGAAAAGCGGCTCCCTGTAATCGCTGAAGACCTTTCTGTAGAAGGCTTTGTAATCATCATCACTGCACTCGTTGGGATGCTTCAGCCACAGCGGTGACGTGTCGTTCACCTGCTCCGGCTGCCTCTTCTCTTTCGATGTTCCTTCTTCATCTCCGGCGGATGATGCTTCCTTTACCGAAAGCCAGATGGGCACGGGCATGAAGCCGCAATACTTCTCCAGCGCTTCCCTCACCCTGTATTCATCGGAGAATTCAAGGCTCTCATCGTTCAGATACAGCGTGATCTTCGTGCCCCTGGTCCTCTTTCGCGACTGCTTGATATTGTAGTCGCTGCTGCCGTCGCACTCCCACCATACTGCCTGCGCGTCTTCCTTATAGGAACGGCTCTCGATTACCACCCTGTCGGCGACCATGAACGCCGAATAAAAGCCAAGTCCGAAATGGCCGATGATCTCGTCCTCCGCCTGTGTGTCCTGATACTTCTCCAGGAAATCCGCCGCTCCGGAAAAAGCGATCTGCGCGATGTACTTAACGACCTCATCCTTATCCATGCCGATGCCGTTGTCGATGAATGTAAGCGTCTTTTCTTCGGGATCGCATATAACGTCGATCCTGAAGGTCTCGCCTTCCTTAAGCACCGCATCTCCCGTAAGAGCCAGCTTCTTTACCTTCGTTACCGCATCGCAGCCGTTTGAGATCAGCTCCCTTACAAAAATGTCCTTATCCGAATAAAGCCATTTCTTGATGATGGGAAACAGGTTCTCGCTGTTAATCTGCAGTTTTCCGTTATTTCTTGCCATATGTATCACTCCTTTTTTAATGCTGCGCTTCCTCCCCGGAGGGGACCGTTTTATCTGTGCGGTCACGCCGCACAGATCAAAGTCCGCCTGCCGGACTTTACAGCGCGCGTGCAGGGGCACGCAGTGCTATTCTTTTCTGCACGCTGCGCATCCTCCCCGAAGGGGACCGTTTTATCTGTGCGGACACGCCGCACAGATAAAAACGGGATACCCTTTCGGATATCCCGTACGCCAGCCTATTGATTATTTGAGATATTTCTTAAGATCCTCCGCCTTGTCTGTCCTTTCCCAGGGAAGATCTATATCTGTACGTCCGAAATGTCCGTAGGATGCTGTCTGCTTGTAGATGGGCCTCCTGAGGTCGAGCATCTTTATGATGCCTGCCGGCCTTAAGTCGAATTCCTTCCTTACGATCTCTTCGATCTCGCTGTTCGAAAGCTTTCCGGTGCCAAAGGTGTCTACCGATACCGAAGTGGGCTTAGCAACGCCGATCGCATAGGAGAGCTGGATCTCGCAGGCATCTGCCAGGCCCGCAGCCACTACGTTCTTTGCGGCATATCTTGCCGCATATGATGCGGAACGGTCAACCTTCGTGCAGTCCTTGCCGGAGAATGCTCCGCCGCCATGGCGGGCGTATCCGCCGTAGGTATCAACGATGATCTTCCTTCCGGTAAGTCCGCTGTCGCCTTGAGTTCCGCCGATAACGAAACGGCCGGTGGGATATACAAGTACTCTCGTATCCTCGTCGATCATATCGGGATCTACTGTCGGTTTGATAACATATTTGATTATGTCTTCCCTTATCTGCTCCTGGGTCGCCTCGGGATCATGCTGTGCCGAAACAACGATGGTGTCGATCCTTTCAGGCTTGTTGTCATCACCGTACTGCACGGTCACCTGAGTCTTTCCGTCGGGCCTTAAATATGTGAGCGTTCCGTTTTTCCTTACCTCGGTAAGCTTGAGCGCCAGCTTGTGTGCAAGGGAGATGGGATAAGGCATAAGCTCGGGAGTCTCGTTTACCGCATAGCCGAACATCATTCCCTGATCGCCTGCGCCGATGGCTTCGATAGCTGAATCGTCCATCTCATTGTTCTTTGCCTCCAGAGCCTTGTTTACTCCGAGGGCGATATCTGCCGACTGCTCGTCGATGGCGGTGATGACTGCGCATGTGTCAGCATCAAAGCCGTATTTTGCCCTGTCGTAACCGATCTCTTTTATCGTGTCCCTTACGATACCCTGTATATCAACATAGGCGCTTGTGGTTATCTCGCCCATTACAAAAACTATACCTGTTGTGGTACTTGTCTCGCAGGCCACCCTGCTCATCGGATCCTGTTCAAGTATAGCATCAAGGATCGCATCGGAGATCTGGTCGCACATCTTGTCGGGATGACCTTCAGTTACAGATTCGGAAGTAAAAAATCTCTTTGCCATTATCGTCCTCCT
>JAFRYJ010000162.1 GCA_017437705.1 Lachnospiraceae bacterium | reverse complement strand
TGTGTACAGCCAGATGGTGGCCGGGAAGGACGCTCCTTCCTTTGGCGAAGCCAAGAACAGCTGGCTGACGGGAACTGCGGCCTGGACCTTCACAAACATAAGCCAGTACATTCTGGGCGTGTATCCTACCCTTAAGGGGCTCAGGATCGATCCCCGCATACCTTCGGACTTTGGAGATTACACGGTCAAAAGGATATACAGGGGAGCCAGATATACCATAAAAATAAAAAATCCCTCCAGGGTGGAAAAAGGCGTAAAATCTGTTATAGTAAACGGAGAGAAGATAGACGGCAATGTGATACCGCCTGCCGGGGTGAATGAAAGAGTGCTTGTGGAGGTTACCATGGGCTGACAGGTTCCTCAAACGGTATTTTCATAACGGGGCGCTCCCTGCCGTTTCTGTTTTGCGTAGATAAAAGATGATCATTCCGGTCAAAGGGGAGATGGAATGAACATTGAACTTCAATGTTGTGCTTTATTTATATTATTTACGATCGCGGTCATGTTCCGCAGGGAGAAGAAACTTGACCTCATGAACCGTAAGCTCTTTGAGCGCGCCATCAGCGCATGCTTTGCGTGCCTTACTTTCGACATTCTGTCCATCGTTCTGATCAATATGTCCGTGCACAACGGATTCAGCCCCTTCATAACCGGGATAGTGTGCAGGCTTTACATCATGCTGCTGGTCATGCAGGGATATCTGGGATACGTATATGCTTACACCAGCATGCTCCCCAGGGACAAGACCTGGGCTAAAGTCGTAAGGATCATTTCACATTCGATCTTTGTGGTGGGAGAGATACTCATGCTGGTATTGCCCATCGGTTTTACGGCCGAGGGGCGCGTGGTCTATTCCTACGGCATGTCCACCATCGTCGCATATGTCCTTTCTTCGATTTACATCCTCTCCACCATCGTTACCACCATAGCTTACAGGAAGCAGATGCCCGGCAGGAGATTTACGGCCATGATCCTCTGGCAGGGCATATGGATGCTGGCCGCCATGATTCAGTTTTGCCAGCCCCAGATCCTGCTGGTGGGATTTGCATCCGCCTTCGGCATGGTCATCCTTTATATCCAGTTGGAAAATCCCAGCGAGTATATTGACGGTTCCACGGGTCTTTTCACCACAAACGCCCTCTCGGCCTACGTCCATGACAAATACAGGTACGGCAAGCGCTTCTCCATGTTTACGGCCCAGATCCATTACCTGAACAACTACGTGGATTACGCCATGGAGCAGAATGCGGTGATGAGGACCGCGAGGGCTTTGGTCAATCTGGGGCCAGAACCCGCCTTCCGCATAGACGACGACACGTTCTGCGTCCTCTACGACGATAAGGACCGGATGTTTGACAAGGCCGCAAATATAAAAAGGCAAAAGGACGGCGTGAAGGATGTTCCGGCAAAGGGCACTTACCTCCTGATCCCCGACAGCATGGAAATGAGCGGGCCCGACGAATTCTTCCGCTTCCTTCATACGTACCTTGAGAGCGAAGAGGAGATAACCGTTGCAAATGAAGAGATGGTCCTGAAACTTCGGGAACAGAACGCCGTAAAGGAAATGATCGACGATGCGCTGATCTCGGACAGGGTGGAGGTCTTCTACCAGCCCTTCTACAATGTGAAGGAGTCGCGGTTTGACGAGGCGGAAGCCCTCGTGCGCATCAGGCAGGAGAACGGAGAGATCGTTCCTCCCGGGGTGTTCATACCGGTGGCGGAGGAGACCGGACAGATCATTCCCCTCGGGTTCAGGGTCCTGGAGAAGGTGTGCGGTTTCCTTGCAAAGGGCGATGCCCAGAAGCTGGGCCTTGAACAGGTGGGGATCAACGTGTCGGCTGCCCAGTTCGATCACGATAACCCCGCGAACAGCGTAATGGAAAATATGGACCGGTATAAGATCGATCCCGGGCTTATCAATCTTGAGATCACGGAGACCGCCGCTGCGGAAAACCGTGAAGTCATGCTCATGAACATGGACAAGCTTAGAGGAAAAGGCATAGAGTTTTCCCTGGATGACTTCGGAACGGGACGTTCCAATATCGATTACTTCGTAAATATGCCCGTAAAGACTATCAAATTCGACTATTCCTTCACCCGGGGCTTCTTTGACAACGAAAAGATAAAGCATGTGCTGACCGGCATGGTGGATATACTCCATAAGATGAACATGAGCGTCGTGGTGGAGGGCATAGAGACGGAAGAACAGATGCAGGTGATGAAGGACATGGGCGTGGA
>JAFRYJ010000009.1 GCA_017437705.1 Lachnospiraceae bacterium | reverse complement strand
CGCCTTTACGGTGGGGTTCCTCTGCAGCCTGGCAACCGTTACCAGGTTCATGTAATATGTGGTGAGCTCCGTAAGCTCCGGTATCTGCGACTGGATGAACATGGCCGTCTTCTCCGGATCCAGTCCGACGGAGAGGTAGTCAAGTGACACCTCGATGATGTTCTGCCTTACCTTTTCGGGATTGTCGAAATTGTCCGTGAGGGCCTGGGCGTCGGCGATCATGATGAATATCTTATCGTACTCGCCTGAGTTCTGAAGCTCCACCCTTCTCCGGAGTGAACCTACGTAATGTCCTATATGCAGTCTTCCTGTGGGCCTGTCGCCCGTAAGTATTATCTTTTCCAAAGCTGTGATTTCCCTTCTGAATTAAAACGCTTTGTCGATTATAACATATTTGCCGGGGTTGTGCACACAATAAAGTCTGCATGGGCGCTCCACTTTCCGGCGTCTGTATTACCTGCATGCATCATAGCAAAAAGAAAACGCCCTTTCGGACGTTTCCTTAAATATACTTTCTTTTCCGTTATGCGATCTCGCCTTTTCCTCTTACTTCCTCGAACTCATCCAGCATTTCCTGTGAAGGAGCCTTCGTAAGGAGGCTGACCACAACAGCTACGATCAGGCCGCAGAGGAAAGCGGGCAGCAGCTCGTATACTCCCCAGATGCCGCCCATGGGCTTAATAAGGAATTTCCAGATGATGGTCATGGCGCCGCCTGTTATCATTCCGGCAAGGGCACCCGCGAAATTCGTCCTCTTCCAGTACAGGGACAGGATAACTATCGGACCGAAAGCCGCGCCGAAGCCGGCCCATGCAAAGGATACGACTCCGAAGATGGAGCTGTCGGGATCGCTGGCGATAACAACGCCGAGGATCGCAACGCAGATAACGGTAAGCCTGGCTATTATCATGGACTTTTTCTCGGAAAGCTTAATGCCGAAGCCTTCCTGCAGTATATTCTGTGACACGCTGGATGATGCCGCCAGAAGCTGCGAATCCGCCGTGGACATCGTACAGGCCAGGATACCCGCAAGGGCGATACCTGCCAGCAGCGCCGGCAGTATGCCGTAGGATGACAGCAGGTTCGCGATCTTTACAAGTATGGTCTCGGTATCGTTTCCTTCGAGGGTAGCGACCGTTCCCTGCATGCTGAGGGCTCTTCCCACAAGGCCTATAAGCATTGCCAGGCCCATTGCGATAACGACCCACACGGAAGCCACACGCCTTGAGAGTTTGAGCTTCTTCTCATCCTTGATGGCCATGAATCTTAAAAGGATATGGGGCATACCGAAGTACCCCAGGCCCCAGGACATAGTGGTTATTATCATCAGCAGCGTATAAGGTGCGCCTGATCCGGTCTCCGCCGAAAACGTCTCCGTGAAGGACAGGAAGCCGGGCAGCGTCTTTATGTTCTCCGATACAGCACCGATTCCGCCGGCCTTCACCGTTGCAAAGATCAGCACCGTGAAGATAGCTATCGTCATCACTATCGACTGAATAAAGTCGGTGGTGGACGCCGCCATGAAACCGCCGGCCGTTGTAT
>JAFRYJ010000161.1 GCA_017437705.1 Lachnospiraceae bacterium | reverse complement strand
ATATCCTTTCCTTCGAGGAGTCCGCCGCCCGGCTCGGCACAAACGCCGTCACCATTTTCAGGAACATCCTTCCCGTACTGGCGGTCCTTCTGGCTGTCCTGGATTTCATCCACGACCACAAAAGGCTCAGTTCCCTGCTCTCCCCCTATTTTATTTTCGGCGCCGTATTCGCGGTGTCCGGCATCATCGGCTGGCTGATGCACCGCTATCAGACTCTGTGGATCACCATGGGCGCCATGCACGAGCATCTGAGATTCTGGCTCTGCCTCTTCCTTTTCTTTAAAATGGCAGAACATTTTTCCCTCAGAAAATATGCGGACAGGCTTTTTATCCATATTTCCCTGCTGTCCGTATTCCTCCTGTCTGCCTGCATTGCAGACATGATATTCGGTATATGGCCCCGCCAGGTCTACCGCTACGGCATCGGCAGCCTTCAGATATTCTACGGACACCCCTCGAATCTGGGGGCACAGTGCGTTTTTCTGCTTGGTATGCTCACACTGCTTTATCCGTTTCTCCGGTCAGAAGAGGGAAAAGCAACGAAAAAAAGCATTATAAATATCGTACTTACCTGCGGCCTTTTGCTGATGACCGTAATGACGATGCGCATCCGCCTCATCGGCTTTGCCGTCATATTTCTGATCTTCCGTTTTTATATGACGGTCCTCAGGAAAAGGCTGCACCTCCCGGTGATGCTGGCGGCAGCCGCCGCAGCTCTTGCCGTAGGATGGCGGCGCCTTTATGATTTCTATTTTTCGCCCTATGCATATACCATGGCCCGGGGGCAGTTCACCATGAACAGCCTTGATATCGCCAGGCGCAATCTCCCCTTCGGGTCCGGATTCGGCACCTTCGGCTCCCGCCTGGCACAGCTTTATTACTCCCCGCTTTATTACAAATACGACATGATGATAACGGCCGGCATGACCCCCGCCCATCCCGCCTATGCCTGTGATACCTTTTTCCCCTGCATACTGGCGGAGAGCGGCTGGCTGGGCCTTATCGCCTATATCGGCCTCGTCATGGCCCTGGCGATATCGGTATTTCTGAAATACAGAAAGTCGGATCCCGGCGCCATTTCGGGCTATGCGTATTTTACGATCTTTCTTCTCCTGATCTACGAGCTGCTGGAGACCGCCGGCGCCCTGTCATTCTCGGAGACCTATTCCGTGAAGATCGCCATGGTCATCGGCATCGCCCTCGTAATGACAGGCTCCGCCAGGGCCGGATCGTAAAGCTTATACTTAACAGTTGCGTTTCATCTGTTTCGTACAATACCGTTCTGTATAGATCGTTCTGTACCCTTAAGGTCCCTCACCGGGGACCTTTTTTGATGCATAAGCCTGCGCCCCGGCATCTTTCCCCTTCATAAATTTTCGGGCAAAGTTTTCACTTTGCCCGGAAATAAACGATTTATGTTTTATTTATGGTCATGATCTCTTTCTGCGTTTAACGACGCCGAAGTAGATCAGAGCTCCTGCCGCCGCTGCGATAAGGAGGCCTATAATGGCCCTCACCAGGGGCTCTCTCAGCTTTTCAAGACCTGTGGGAACCTCGGTGCTCATCTTGTCGGTCATCGTGAAGGTCTGGATGTCCTGCCTGTCCTCCACCTTGATCTTTACGTCCTCGGCAACCTCATATCCCTCGGGGGCTTTCAGCTCCCTGATGAAGTATATGCCCGGTTCTGCCTGGAATTCCTCTGCCGTCTGACCGGATACCCATTCGTGGATGACGATCTCATCATCGCCATGCTTCTTAATAAGCTGAAGTGTAGCGCCCGAGAGCAGATCGCCGTTCTTATTGACCTTTTCGATCGATATATAGGGATTCTCCGGGCCCTTGTAGGTATTCTCGAATTCCATTTCCAGGGTCTCGTCGCTGAGGTAGCCTTCCAGAGAAGCGCTGCTGCCGATCTCAAAGCCGGTGGGCAGAAGGTCCTCGACCTCCTCTACCTTATAGTTGACTTCCTTTTTCAGAGTGAATCTTGCAGTCTCCCATGCAAGGAGGGTGAACTGCCCGTTTTCATCGGCCTCGTAGGTCCTTGTGCCGTTGCCGTCAATGATGTCGTAGGGCGCCTTTGCGTAAGGCACGAATTCACCGTTTTCCTCCTTATAGATAACGAAGGTAAAGTTGACATTAGGCACCGAGCCGTCCTCGGAATTGTCTGCAATTGTCTTCTTTACCGTAAGGAGTCCCTTTGAGGGAGAAATGGGAGATTCCTGTGCGTTTACGAAGGGCAGGACCTCGACACTGTCCAGTACCTTCTTGTCCGTATAACCCTCGGGTGATGCGGGCAGATACTGGATATACTTGCCGGTGCCGGTCTCCCTTACACCGTACTCCGTATCCTTCTCAAGGCCCGTAAATACGGCTCTCTGGCCTGCCATCAGCGTAAATGTGCCGTCCGTACCGGTCATGTGTACCTGGTCATCAACCAGCTGAAGCGTTCCGTCGTAGAGATAATAGGGAATGCTCCTGCCGAAGGGCTTGCTGCCGCCGTCGGTCACCTGGAATTCAAAGGTCTGGTCGCTGCCGGTGCCGCCGAAGATCTCCTTCGATACGGCAAATGATGCCAGCACGTTGGTGAAGTTCAGCGTGGTGCCGTTATTTGACGTAGCGCCTTCCTGCACCGTTTCGCCTGATGCTCTCCAGCCTGCCGCGGCTGCATCATCACCTATGATCTCCTCTACGGAATAATCCACGTCAACGGGTACATTCTCAAATACGGCGTAGGTGTCGCCCTTGATGGTGAATCTTCCGTTATCGTCCGTCGTACCGGTCGAAAGCTTCTTATCGGTGGAGATGCTCTTAACCGTATACTCCTTGCCGGCCCAGGCGCTGCCGTCTATGGT
>JAFRYJ010000008.1 GCA_017437705.1 Lachnospiraceae bacterium | reverse complement strand
TTTTCAAACAGCACTCTCCTGTAATGTAATATGTCCGGGCTTTAACGCCGGATCATTTTTATAATTATCCCGGGCTGAAATGCCGGGGTAACTTGATCCTCATCAAAGGGCTTATGCGCAGTATCGTTTAATGGGTTATCATATAGCGTACAATTGAAGCACATCGTGCCGCAGCTGCCTTTTCGAACTCGGCATAAGACATCTCTTCGGAATCGTCAGCCTTGTCGGATATGGCCCTGATAATAACGAAAGGCGTATCGTTAAGATAACATACCTGGGCAATGGCACCGCCCTCCATCTCACAGCACAGACCGCCGAAATTCTCGATTATGAATTCCTTCTGTTCCTTCGATGCAATAAACTGATCGCCGGTGCATACACGTCCTTCAAAAACATGAACGTCCGGAGCCGACTCTTTAACGGCTTTAACGGCACTTTCCCTCATCTCCCTGTCGGCAGTGAAGTATTCGGCGTTGATCGAAGGCATTTCTCCGCGCTTGTATCCCAGGGGCGACTCGTCAAAATCATGCTGTACCGCATCCGTTGAGACAACTATATCGCCTATGTCGATCTTTGCGTCCAGCGACCCGGCAACTCCCGTATTTATGATGCGGTCTGCGCCGAAATCCCTTATAAGGATCTGGGCACAGATCCCCGCGTTGACCTTGCCGATATTACACTGGACAACTATGACGTCGGCGCCGTCAAGCTTTCCCTCACAGAAGTCCATGCCTGCTATCGTAGTCACCTTTTTGTCTGTCATGGCTTCCTTTAAAGAAGCCACTTCCTCATCCATGGCGCCGATTATCCCGGTCTTTATGCCGCCGCTTTCTTTTTTGCCGCAGCCGGCTGCTGCTATACAGAAAACGATGACCATTAACAGCGATAAAGCTTTTTTCATGTTAGGTCCCTCCTGATCATTTTTGATCTATCGTATCCACTTATCGGTAACAGTCGGCTGTTTAAATCCCCAGTCCTCTTCCGCTCCCGATATCACCAGTGAAAAACCGCATCTTTCCAGCACCCTTCCCGCCGGTTTGTTTACCGTCATAGAGCTGGCCGTGATGATCTCCAGATTCTTTTCATTAAAAACATGATCTATAAGCAGATCGGTGGCCTCCGCCGCTATACCTTTATGCCATGCGCGCTGTATCAGCCTGCATCCCAGGGATATCTTGTGCAGATCCTCCCTGTAACCGTATAATTCAGCCAGACCGCAGAAGCCCTCTTTATCGTATATCCCCAGTATCAGGGAATCCTCAAGGCATTCGTCATACAGTCGGCTGATCATATAGTTTATGTCATCATACTTCTTCTCGAAAAGAAATGCCGGAACGTATCTGTATACAAGAGGGTCGCTGACCATTTCGGCCAATGCGCCCGCATCCTCCTGTCCGATCCTTTTGATCACTATCCTGTCACCTTTGAGATATGGGATCTCTGCATAAAGTTTCTTCATCATACTCCCTTGTCGAGCATGGCTTTCAGAAAAATGCTCACTGTCATGCTCCGTCAGACAATTATTACAAGGTTTTCGATGTCCATTGCCCTGAACGATTTGATCTCACCTGAAAAGCTTCTCAGAATGGTCTCCCTGGTGGTCTCCGGATCACGTTTGGATCCCGTGGTGATGATACGCTCCATCTCTCTGGAAAGGCTGACGCCGCGGCAGGAGAACCTGAACTGCATCCTTACCCTGCCGTCACTGTAGGTCATATGGAACTTGATCGTATCCTCGCCGGGTCTCCTGGGTCCTGCTGCCCGCCCGATGATCTCCAGGATCATCATTGATGCTTCTTCCGTAAGGAGCCCTGCATAAAAGCCCTGTTTCGGGTCCGCTTTATGTCCGCGGCAGAACATCTGCACCTGCTCCGCGGTAAGAACACTGTCCTCGGGATCTCTTATGTCGAGTTCGATTATGTCGCCCGGGAAAACATCGCATTCATCGGTCACATAAAGATAATCCTCCGCTTTTAATCTCATTCTCTTCTTGTCAAAAGCGCATAAAAGATATATAAGCTGCATTACCAGAAGGTCTGATACCGTTAATGCTGCCATTACGCCGTAAGCGCCCAGGAAATGACCCATGACCATTACACAGGCTGATACTATTGCAAAATTGAATGCAAACATGAGCCTTCTTGATTCACGAAAATGATGGATCGCCTCCAGAAACGAAATGCGCGCAGTCAAAAGAGTCTCGAAAACCAGTTTTAAAGCGCCCATGCAAAGCGCGAAGACGAGAAGACTGCGTTCCTCATAACTTCCCTGAGGAAGAAACAAGAGGGATAACGGCACAGACAATAATGCGATCAGGATCCCGGGGATAAGTTCAAATGCGATCGTATAGCGGTGGGCCTGTCTGCCCGAATCTATAAGCTCGGTCCGGCTTCGCAGATGATATGCCAGCTCCGCGGTTATATTCAGGCCTTCGCTTATGCCGGAACCGGGGACCGAAGCAAAGCTCATTATGTTGTTTCGTATGGAAAGCGCTGCCATCGCGCCGGTACCGCCCACCGCTATTACAGTAGGGTTTATAACAAGGGTCTTCGCAAAATCAGACACACGGGCAACTACAGTGTCTGCCCCGAGGCTTACTATCTCCGTTATCTCGTTCTTTTTGGGCTTTACCGGACGGAACCTCAGCGAGTTGCTGCTCTTCCCGTAATGAAGGCATAATACCACAGAGCTTAAGC
>JAFRYJ010000160.1 GCA_017437705.1 Lachnospiraceae bacterium | reverse complement strand
TCCAGGCGGATCACGTAGTCAATGGCGGGATTAAATGTAACTGTATAAACCATCTGCCGGGTCTCCTTTAAATGTAATACCGGGGAGCCTGCAGTTAAAAGCGCCGCAGGCTCCGTGTAAAACCCATTATTGATCTTTGATCTTTATTATCAGCTCCCGGCGGTTCTTGACGCCGGTCTTTGCATAGATCCTGGTTATATGCTTTTTCAGTGTGTTCATGCTTATAAAAAGCCTGTCGCAGATCTCCGGCGTTGACAGGTCGCCTGTGAGAAGCTCCATTATCTCGGACTCCCTGCGGGTCAGGCCGTAGGGACGGCTCTCTTTGGCCGGAGCAGGGCTTTCCGTAACGGCAGAGGCAGCGGCTGCGCCGGCAACGCCGTTGAATTCCCGGAAAAGCCGCATGGCCAGGTGGCTTTTTATGATGTCCAGAAACAGCATATCGTCTTCCGTGAAATCCCCGTGATCCTTTGTTTTAAGGAACGTGACGGAGCACAGGAACCTGCCTGCGTGGGAAGCCGAAATGAACGCCTCGTAGTAAAGTCCCAGGGGTTCATAGCCTTTTTTATACAAAGGCCCCGAGAGGTATTCGCTTTCGTCCACAAGATAGGAGCTGCGGGTCTGTTTATTCTTCGCAGAAATGAACTGCCATTTCTTATGATCTCCATCAAACAGCTCATCGCGGTAAAGCTCAAGAAATCCGTCGGTCATACCGGTCTGGAGCGGAGAAGCCAGCATGCTGCCGGCATCATTAAGGAAGGAATAGGCGGCGTCGCATTTTAAAAGCACGAGGCAGAGCTCCATAATTTCCCGGCGCATCGCCGTAAGATCCGGTTCGTTATATATGGTAAATGTTATGTTGTTGCATAGTATCCAATCATTTTTGCTGGGCATGATGTTCCCCTTCCGGCTCTGAAGCCATGGCTGTATAGGGTTATTTCATCATAAAAGAAAGCGGTTTTCAATAAAAAAGTGCTAAAAGTGCTATTTTTTGCCGGGAGAGTGATGATAAAATAATACTGTGCACAGCCGTAAATGGTGCAAAGGGGTGCTTTTTCATACGTGATGCAGGGCTATAATTCTTATAATATATAAATAAAAGAAGGCGTCCGGCGGCGGCCGGCGGATAAAAGGCCATGGAGGGTATAATGAATAAGTATTTCGAACAGTTTGAGCAGGAATTCGTCGACAAGCTTACAAAAATGATAAAGGCAAAGCCCCTTTCGGAGCAGGAGAAGGGTGTAGCCGATCTTTTTATATGGCAGTTTGAGAAGATGGGCGTTGAGCATTACAGGGATGAAGTCGGAAACGTCATCGCGGTCATCCGCGGCACGAAGGAAGGCCCCACTATAATGACCAACGGCCACATGGATATCGTTCCCGAAGGAAATCCCGAAGCATGGACGAAGAAGCCCTTCGATCCGGAATACATAGACGGCGTCCTTTACGGAAGAGGCACATCCGATATGCTTTCAGGCTTACTCAGCGCTTTTATGGCGTTCAGGGAGGTAAAGAAGCTTGTGGATGACGGTGCAGAGCTTGCGGGAAACCTTGTTTTCACCGGCGTTGTCAACGAAGAGCCCGCGGAGTCCATGGGCGTCATCGAGCTTATGAAGGAGTCCCTTCCCAAATATGATATAAAGCCTGATTTCATAATCATCGGCGAGCCCACCGAGGGCAATATATCATGCGGACAGAGGGGCAAGGTCGAGCTCGTTGTCGACGTTTACGGGAAGGTCGCTCATTCGGCCGTTCCCTGGCAGGGGATCAACGCATTCACGAAGGCGCAGCCCCTTATCGACGCCATCACGAACAACTTCTTCGAGAATCCCATGGTGGATCCCGACGTGGGACCGGAGTGCATGACCATCACCGATGTGGAGCTCACGCCCGGCAGGATGTATTCCTGTGTTCCCGACAAATGCTCCATCACCATTGACAGAAGGTATATCCTTCCCCATACGATCCAGTACTGCATAGACCAGATCCAGGGCGCCATCGATTATCTTAAGGCGCAGGATCCCGACTTCAGGGCTGAGGTGCATCAGAGGATCAACAGAAGGGGCAGCTACACCGGCAAGTACCTTGATGTGGCAAAGCAGCATCCCGCATGGAAGACGGATCTTGACAACGAGTTCGTTGTAAAGACCTTTGCGGCTCTTCGCTCCGTGGGACAGGATCCCCAGGTAACATACTTCAAGCCCGGCTGCGACGGCAGCGTTACAAAGGGTGTTTACGACATCCCGACAGTCGGTTATTCCTGGCAGGATGGCCTTTACCCCCATCTGCCCGACGAGCGGTGCGTTATAGCCGACCAGCTGAAGGCGGTGGAAGGCTATACAAAGGTCTTCTGCGATATGCTGGGACTGGATTTCGGGAAGTTTGAAGACTGATTGTATTAAACC
>JAFRYJ010000159.1 GCA_017437705.1 Lachnospiraceae bacterium | reverse complement strand
CGCGCCGATTACAACTCGAGGGAGCACATACCCAACGTAAGGAAGAAGATCCTCATAGCGCCGTCGTGGCAGCCCAACAATATAGTTGACAGCTGTCTGGAGACGCTTCTGGATCAGCTGCAGGACAAGGACTACGACATCATAGTAAGGCCTCATCCCCAGGAGGTAAGGCTCAAGAAGGATTACATGGAGTCCCTTAAAGAGAAGTATACGGCGGACAATATCGAGATCCAGACGGATTTCTCCTCCAATAATCCGATACTTGAGGCGGACCTTCTTATTACGGACTGGTCCGGCATCAGCTGGGAATATGCCTTTACAACGCTGCGGCCCATACTTTTCATAAACACACCTATGAAGGTAATGAATCCCGATTACGAAAAGATCCCCACAGTTCCTCTGAACATACTTTTAAGAGATCAGCTGGGTAAGGACCTCGATACGGACGAGCTTTCACAGACTGCGGAAACAGTCGATTACCTGCTTGATCATACCGACGAGTATCATCAGAAGATAGATGAGATAGCTCATAAATACCTGTACAATCTGGATCATTCGAAGAACGTAGGCGCCGATTATATCATCAGTGCCATACAGAAAAAGATATCGGCCAAGAAGGGCTGATATGCGGAGAAAGTATCATGAAAATAATAACATTTGACGACATTAAAGCGCTTAATATCGATCCCGTGGAATGCTACAGATGGGTTGATGAGATGCTCAGGGACAAGGATTCCGTGCATCTTCCCCCGAAGATCAGCATGAAGCAGCAGGGAGGCATTTTCTGCAACGTAATGCCCTGTATAGTGCCCAATGTGGACGGCGGCAGGGAAGGCGTGAAGCTTGTCACCAGGTACCCTTCGCGTGTGCCGGCACTGGACGCCCGTATATTGCTTATGGATTCAAACACCGGCGAATTCATGGCGCTGATGGACGGCACATGGATAACCGGCATAAGAACGGGTGCAGTGGCCGCGCATACGATAATGACGCTGGCCAAAAAGGACTTTACCGTAATGGGATTTATGGGCCTCGGCAATACGGCAAGGGCCACCATGCTGATCCTGGCGAATCTGATAAAGGAAAGGGAGATAACGGTAAAGCTCCTGCGCTACAAGGACCAGGCGGAGAGCTTTGCCGAACGTTTTAAAGAGTATCAGAACTTTAAGTTCGTGATCGTGGACACCCCCGAAGAGATGATAAAGGGATCGGAGGTAGTGGTATCCGCAGTTACGGTCCTGAAGGAGAACGTATGCGCCAACGAATGCTTTGATGAAGGCGTTCTTGTTGTTCCAATACATACGATGGGATTTATCAACTGCGATACTTACTTCGACAAGATCTACGGCGACGATTACGGCCATATCTGTCATTTCGGCGATTTCAACGATTTCCCCAATTTTGCCGAGGTGGCCGACGTGCTTGCCGGCAGGGCGCCGGGCAGGGAGAACGATAAGGAGAGGATCCTGGCCTACAACATAGGCCTTTCGATACATGATATCTTTTATGCATCAAAGATCTATGACATGCTCAAGGACAAAGACCTTCCCGAAGTAGAGCTGGACGAGCCGGCGGAGAAATTCTGGGTATGATGCTTTAATACTGTATAACGTAAAACGGCAGTTCCTTTTGGAACTGCCGTTTGTGTTTATTAACGATCTATTCTATTTCCAGCACCCGGCAGTTAAGCTTTTCAGCCTGCTCCGGATGATGGGTCGCCATTATTATGGTGCTTTCCCCGGCGTGCTTTTTGATGGCATCTACACACACTGTGATGTTCTCCTCATCGATGCCGTTGAAGGGCTCATCCAGGATAAGCAGGTCTCCGCCGTGGGCCAGGGCCCTGGCTATGGCGATGCGCCTTTTCTCTCCTCCGGAAAGCTCTGGGATCTTCTTGTCGAGAAGATGCTCTATATGCATGTCGCCGATGATGCCGGAGGCATCCCTGCGGTTTCCGAAGCGTATATTTTCGGCTGCGGTCATGTACTCGATCAGGCGGTCCTCCTGGAAAACAGGGGAGATGGATGACGCATCATTATAAATGCTGCCGCCCGAAGGCTTCTCAAGGCCCGTTATAAGCCTCAGAAACGTCGTTTTACCGCTTCCCGAGGATCCCTTAAGGTAAATGTGTTCTCCGGTCTCTATACGGGCGTTAAAGCCCTTAAAAACGGCAGGCTGGCCCTCGTAGCCGAAATGCAGGTCTTTAATTGTTATCATCACGGCCACCCCACAGTCTTTTTACAAGCATGTTGAAGATCATGCTGAATATTATTATAACAAGTGTTACCGCAAAGACCTCGGCAGTCTCCAGCGTATTCTTGCCGTTGCCCAAAATAGTGCCCAGGGCGTAGTGGGGCCTGCAGATGATCTCGGCCGCGATCCCGGATTTCCATGCCAGGCCGATGCCGTTGACGGACGCGGCCCTGAAGGAGGGCAGAAGAGCAGGTTTAAGGTAAGCCGCAAACCTGTCTCGGTGTCCCAGCTTCATGACATCACAGAGCTCCACCATCTTTTTGTCTATGGAACTGTATCCGGCCTGTACGTTTGAATAGAATACGGGCATCACCATGAAAAAGGAT
>JAFRYJ010000158.1 GCA_017437705.1 Lachnospiraceae bacterium | reverse complement strand
TCTCTTCAATTTCTTCGGCAGCCTCTGCCTCAGCCTCTTCAACAGCTTCAATTACCTCATCGAGCTCTTCCGTCTTTTCGGCTTCGATCTCTTCGGGAACGGCTTCCTCAGCAGCCTCTGCTGCTTCAACAGTTTCAACTGCCTCAGCGGCTTCCTCAGCCTCCTCAGCAGCTTCCTCAGCCTCTGCATGGGCCGAATCCCAGGCCTCTGCAACGGCCAGATCGAAAAGTCCCATATCCGCTGCGGTGATGGATCCCTCGTCCTTTATGGTTATCTCGTCAAGTCCGGAGATGGTATCGTCAGATACCTCCGAAACTGCCTTTGCGATGCTGTCGTCCGCTTCTTCCACGGCATCGGCCGCGATCTTCTCCGGCACATTCTCCGCCGCAGCCTCTTCAGCGGCTTCCTCCGGCGTTACAACAGCGGCTTCCTCAACAAGGGATTCCGGCTCGATGGTCTCTTTCTTCTTTGCGCCGGGACGGATCTTGTCTCTCATCTTGGAGAACGGCCAGCGTTTTTCCTTTACAACGGGCTCAACGTCGCCGATCTCATCATCAAATGCGTCTTCAAGCTCATCATCGATGGATGATGCCGAAGCCTTTTTCGACCTTCTTGCCTTCACCGGTTCTTCCTTCTCTTCGGCTTCCGGCTCCTTCTCCTCTGCGGGCTCCTCTGTCGCTGCAGGCGCTGCAGCATCAGCCGCCGCTTCAACTATCTCGGGCTCCTTCCTTGCCGCGGGCTCTGCCGGTACGGGCTCTTCAGCCTCAGCATCTTTCTTGGAAGGCGCTATGCCCGATGAAACGATGACTCCGTTTTCAAATACCACGTCGGTAAGCTCCGCCGTATCCTCATATGCGGAAGCTCCCGCGGGCAGGCCGATCTTTCCGGCGGGATAAACGATATCCTCCTCGGGGATCTCTTCGCCGGTGAGCTCCGCCTTAAGGCGCGCAGCCTTGTCGGCGTATTCGCCGCTGCCGAACCAGAGCATGATCTCGTTGCATTCCCTGATGCACTTCTCGTTCTCGCCGGCCTCCTTGTAGAGGCGTGCCAGCTCGTAAGCCCACTCTTCTATGTACTCGTAATCCTTAAGACGCTCCAGGGTATCGATCTGGACGTTGAGTTTCTCGCCCTTGCCCCTGTCGATCCGATAGCGGAGCACGTATCTCTGGATGTCGCGGGATGCTACGTTTATGAATTCTTTGTAGTAATACTCGGCCTCCCCGTAATTCTCCATCTTTATGTAAAGATTCGTAAGTAGGGAAAGGATCCAGCGGTTTTTCGGAGACCTGTCGAAAGCACGGAGAAGCACCTTTTCCGCTTCGTCCTGCTTGCCGGTATTCATATATACCTCGCCGATAAGGCAGAGGCTCGATGAATCCCTTATCTTATCGACCTCAAGGCTTTCTATAAGAGCGTCCGCGTCCTTGTATTTATTGTTAAGGACCATCGCCTTGACTCTTTTCATAATGTCGGCTTCTACATATTTATCCATAATGACCTCCGTTGACCGATCCGTGATGTTCTTTCTGCGGCAGATGCACCTCCGGAATGCCGACGGTGACACTTACCTAAAATAAAATACTACCATAATATATACAAAACTACAAGATATTGTGTTTCAGATAACTGCAAAACACAAAAAACAAAAAGAAGCCCCATGCCAAGTTTTAAATGTTGCACAAGGGCTTCTCTGTCTTAATTCAATGCCGGCTTCCCGGCTGCTTTCTGATGTTGCGTTTGCCGTGTTCCGCATCTCTGAAAATGTTCCTTATACGGCTTCCCTTTCCTCGAACTGCAGCCTGTAGAGCTTCCAGTAATGGCCTCTTCCAGCGAGCAGCTCCTGATGGGTGCCTCTTTCGATTATCTCGCCGTTCTGCAGGACGATTATCTGGTCCGAATGCTGGATCGTCGAAAGCCTGTGGGCCACCACCAGCATGGTTCCGATGCTCCTCATTTTCTCCAGCGAATCCTGGATGATGGTCTCCGTCTCCGTATCGATATTGGCCGTGGCCTCGTCCAGTATAAGGATGCTGGGATGATGCAGCACCGTCCTGGCAAAGGACAGGAGCTGCCTCTGACCCTGGGACATGTTTTCGCCGCGCTGGATCACCTGTTCCTCGTATTTCTCCGGCAGCTTGTCGATGAACCGGTCCGCGTTGACGTAGCGGCAGGCCTCCTCGATCTGCCCGTCGGTGATGGCTTCATCATAAAGCGTAAGATTCGTCCTGATGCTGCCCGAGAACAGGAACACATCCTGTAGCATCTGACCGATAAGGCGGCGCAGGGATTTGATCTTTATGCGTTTTATGTCCATGCCGTCTATCAGGATCTGACCCTTCTGCACCTCGTAATTCCTTACGATAAGGCTGAGGATCGTGGTCTTTCCTGCACCGGTGGCACCTACGAAGGCGCAGGTCTGCCCCGGTTCTATTACAAAGGAAACGTTCTTCAGGATCCAGTTCTCATCCTCGTAGGCGAACCAGACGTTCTTAAACTCGATGCGTCCCTCCACGTGGTCGATATCTATGGCATCAGGCGCATCCTGGACCTCGGGTTCAACGTCCATCAGGTTGAAAAGACGCTCCGATGCGCTGCGGGCCCTCTGTATCTTGTTGAGCTGGTCCGCCAGCTCCTCCACCGG
>JAFRYJ010000157.1 GCA_017437705.1 Lachnospiraceae bacterium | reverse complement strand
CCTCCCTGGTATAGACAACGTCGATATTGTGGTACCTGAATGTCTTTTCCACGGTCCCGTTCACGAGATAAGCATCACAGACACAGACGATATTATACCTGCTGTAGCCGCCGTAATTAGACAGAATATCCAGGAGCTTGTCCCTGGCAGCCTTTATATCCTTTCCCGCCAGCTCCTTCAGGTCCTCCCACGCATGTATGATGTTGTATCCGTCCACCAGCAGGTAGTGCTTTTCCTTTTTCCTCTTCGGCGCCCTGTAAACATATGACGCATCCTTTTGAGGCCTCATCGCGTGATCGCTCTGAAGCCTTGTCTTCACCGGCCCGTAGGTCTTCTCGAAGATAGCCATAAGCTCCTTATCGCTGACAACTCCTCCGCCGGATGAGGTTGCCTGCTCATCCTGAGGCAGATCCCAACGCACCTCCTCCGGATGATGCTCCGTCACATAGGGTATCGCCATATACCTGTACACCTGATCCCATGGGATGATGTCTCCCGATCCGTGGGAGCAGAATACGGACGACGACGGGTTCCTTACATCTGCATCGGGATCGTATCCCGAATCCCTTATGACCTCATCCGCATTGTGGCACTCCTCATAGCCGCCGGGAGAAAGGCTTATCCTGCCCTTGCCTCCCGTAAACGTGCGGAGAGTGGCCGGATATGTGTCCAGCTCCGATACCGGTGCCCTTCCGGTAATGACGGCATCATCGCCGAAAAACTCCGGCAGGCTGAAGCGTGCTCCCATATGCTCCAGGTCGTTCATAACGGTGCCCACATTTGCCGCGGGCAGAGTTACGGTGAATTCATATACCGGCTCCAGGAGCATGCTCTCCGCTGCCATAAGACCCTGCCTTACAGCACGGTAGACGGCCTGTCTGAAATCGCCGCCCTCGGTGTGCTTCAGATGAGCCTTGCCAGCCACCAGCGTGATCCTCATATCGGTGATCTCCGCGCCGGTGAGCACGCCTCTGAAGCGTCTTTCCTTCAGATGGGTGAGCACGAGGTTCTGCCAGTTGGAAGCCAGTGTGTCCGGAGCAACGTTAACGCCAAATTCCATGCCCGACCCTCTGGGAAGAGGCTCCAGCAGAAGATGCACCTCGGCATAATGCCTGAGGGGTTCGAAATGGCCGACTCCCTCTACCGGGCCTTTGACGGTCTCCTTGTAAATGACCCTGGGCTTTACGAAATCTATGGTAAGGCCGAGCATATCTGCGGCCCGACGCCTTATTACATCCTTCTGTATATCTCCCGTAAGATCTCCGGTTATCTCTCTCGTTCTTTCGTTATACTGTATGTTTAAAAGCGGCTCCTCGACCTCCAGGGTCTTTAACAGCCTGTAGGCCTTTATGGGATCCTCCCCTTCGGCCTCTATTACCCATTTGACCGACGGCAGCACGACAGCGCTGTCATCGTCTTCCTCAAACCCGAGGCCGCTCCCGGCTCTCGTATTCTCAAGGCCCGTGACAGCACAGATCCTTCCGTAGCCGGCAGAATCTGTTCTTTCATACTTTTCCCCGGAGTATATCCTGATCTCCGTCACCTTCTCAAAAACAGGCCTTCCGTCATCATCGGCGGCGGTGCGTATCTCCGCCCTGGGCTTAAGCTCCCCGCCGGTGATCTTCATGAAAGTGAGCCTTTCCCCCTGCCTGCCGCGTCCTGTCTTGAATACCCTTGCCCCGAATTCCCCGGGATATGAAGGCATTTTTATAAACCTGTCCATCTGCCTCTGAAGCTCTTCCGTGTTCTCTCCCTTCAGCGCGGAACCGAAAACAACGGGAAATACCTTTCTTTCCGTAATGAGGGCCGAAACGTCTGCATCCGTAATGATGCCGCCGGAATACACCTTCTCCAGAAGCTCCTCGTCGCAGAGCGCCAGGGATTCCGCCGTGGCTTCATCACTAAGATCGCCGATCTCCATGGCAGACCCTGTAAGCCTGCTTCTTATCTCCTCCATGATGCGGTCCTCTGCATCATCTTCTCCCCGGGCCCGCAGCTGGTCCATCTTATTCACGAAGATGATGACAGGAACTTCATAATGGGCAAGCAGCTTCCACAGCTCCGCCACCCTGTGATTCACCCCGTCCGGCCCGCTGATGAGCAGTATTGCGCAGTCCAGCACCGAAAGCACCCTTTCCGCCTCCGGCGTAAGGTCGTCGTGGCCCGGGGTGTCCAGGATCGTATATTCCCGCTCCCCGTCACTGAAAGGAGACACGTACTGGGCCTGCTTCGAGATGATGGTTATGCCTCTCTCCCTCTCCATGGCGTCGTTATCCAGGAAGGTGTCCATATCGTCCACCCTCCCCATCTTCCTGATGGCATTGCCAAGAAAAAGAAGATTCTCCGAAAGAGTGGTCTTCCCGGCATCCACGGGGGCGCATATTCCGATGGTTATATATGATCGCGGCATAGGTCGTTATGTCTCCTTAAGAAAGCAATATGGGACATTATAGCATTTTTACGGCCGATAACAAAGTCCGCAAGCGGACTTTGGCGCGCGAGCAGAAGCACGCAGTGCTCTTCCTGTCTGCGGGCTGCGCATAATGCGCGAAGCGCTTTTTATCGTACGGAAACAGAGTTTCCGTACGATAAAAAGACCGCTCCGTTTCGGAGCGGTCTTTCTGTTTTTGTTATCAGTCGTCGATGTAGGGCATAAGAGCGATATGTCTTGCTCTCTTGATGACCTGTGTTATAGCTCTCTGATGCTTGGCGCAGTTTCCGGTAACTCTCCTGGGAAGGATCTTTCCTCTTTCGGAAACGAACTTTCTGAGCCTGTTAACATCCTTATAATCTATAACTGCATTCTTGTCTGTACAGAATACGCAGACTTTCTTTCTTCTGCGGATGGGTCT
>JAFRYJ010000007.1 GCA_017437705.1 Lachnospiraceae bacterium | reverse complement strand
TTCCGATCCCAAGGGAAAGGAGGTGATGTCATGCCGATGTCTTTTACGTTTCATGTTCTTAAGTGGACAGTGACGATTAGAATAAGCAAAACCCGCCGCTCGGGCAAGTGACGGGTTCGCATGAATTTGTCCTTGAGTTGAGCTGATCCGTTTGCCGGCAGCGCCTCTATGAGTATGATAGCGCGGTTTGCCGGTCGTGTCAAAGTGTTTTTCGAGCAACTGGAAATCGGAGGAAAAATCAGAACGCGGAATACGTCCGGGACTTGACCTGCGGGGCGAAAACGTCGCATTGAACGCCGAAAAAGCGGATCATTTCAACGTCCGAAGGAAGTGCGAAATTGTTCAGGACGAGAACCTCCGGCATTTCGATCCGGAGATCGACGACCACCTGCCGCAGATCGCTGTTGACTACGATCTGTATCAGGAGGCCAATCACCGCTATACGAACTGGCACGAGCTGTATATACGGGAGCTGGGCTTCAGGGAAGAGCAGCTGGATGAGGCCGGGCGCCTCTGGGGGCCGGAGCAGGCTTTGAATAAAAGGCTGCCGGATATGTTTCCCGGCATGGCGGAGCTTTTGACGGAGCTTAAGGATATCCCCATGGGCATCTGCTCTCAGAATGAAAAGGAGAATATCAAAAGCGTGCTGCATCATTACTGAGTGGAGGCCTGCTTCGACGCTGTCGTGGGGTGTACCGACGTAAAAAGCCATGCCCAGAAGCCGGATCCCGAGGGATTTATCACATGCGTGCAATGTCTCGGGGCTGTGCCGGGAACGGGGCAGTACGTCTACGTGGGCGACCACCGGGATGATGTGCTCTTCGGCAAAAACGCCGAAAAGGAGCTGGGCGAGCCTGTCGTATGCATATGCTTTGACGCGCTCAGGCTGAACGAAGAGGAGCACCTTGGGTGGGACCCTGCTGCAGACTTTTATGTGCAGGACGTAAAAGAGCTCAGAGAAGTTCTGACAGAGCTCATCTGAAAAGATCAAGATCGGAAAATGAATACCGAAACGAAAAAAGGTGCCGTGAGGCACCTTTTCTGCATTATTATGAAAACTCTGACACGGCAGGCATCAGCCTGTATGCTGTCATCAGGCTTTTCTGAAGTGTTTCAATATCTCCCTCACATCGGCTCCCAGATCCTCCAGTATAAGATCTGCCAGGGTGATGGCTGCCATGGCCTCCATCACCGGAACGGCCCTGGGCACGATCACCGGGTCGTGGCGTCCCTTAACGCTTATGACCGTATCTTCGCCCCCTGATGTGACCGTCATCTGGGGCTTGCCGATGGACGGCGTGGGTTTCACGGCGGCCTTCATAACGATCTCGGAGCCGTCGGACATGCCGCCCAGTATGCCCCCGCTGTGATTCGTCGCCTTTTCAACCACGCCTCCGTTCATAAGGAAGGCGTCGTTGTTTTCGGAGCCCCTGCTCGCAGCCGCGCCGAAGCCGTCGCCGATCTCGAAGCCCTTTACGGCGCCGATGGAGAATACAGCCTGGGCCAGGCGGGCGTCGAGCTTGTCGAAGACCGTCTCCCCGATGCCCGCCGGCACGCCTCTTACGCGGCATTCCATGATGCCGCCCACGGAATCCGCATCGGCCCTGATGCCGGTAAGAAAAAGCTTAGCATCCTCGTAGGCATTACGATCGGGCATGTAAAGATCGTTTTCGTATATGAAATCTTCATCAAAGAAGCTGTCGTCGCAGAAGATGCTGCCGATGCTTCTGGTGAAGGACAGGAAGCTGATGCCAAGCATATCGAGAAAAGCCTCGGCTACGGCTCCTGCCGCGACCCTTGCGGCGGTCTCCCTTCCGGAGCTCCTGCCGCCGCCCCTGTAGTCACGGACGCCGTATTTCTTCTGAAACGTGTAGTCTGCGTGGCCGGGACGGAACTTGTCCCTAAGCTCTGAATAGTCCGCGGAACGCTGGTCCTCATTATAGATTATAAGAGACACCGGCGTTCCCGTTGTGATGCCTTCAAAAACGCCGGACATTATATGGACCGTGTCGGATTCCTTCCTTGCCGTGGCGAATTCCGAATTTCCGGGCCTTCTTCTGTCGAGCAGCTTCTGTATATATGCTTCATCCAGGGGGATGCCTGCGGGCACGCCGTCAACGACGGCGCCGATGGCAGGGCCGTGGGATTCGCCCCAGGTGGTGACTCTGAATATCTTTCCTATGGTGGAACCGGACATATGATGCCTCCTTTTCACCGGCGGACCGGCATACAGTGATCACTGAAAATGCTATCATAAATGGGATAAACGGGCAATAAGGGAGACGGGGCTGTTTGACTTTTGACATCATTCATGTTACCTTTTTGTACTGCAGATGACTCTGTGAGCAGCGCTGCAGAACAAAGACCACAGGAGCACTTATGTATAAGATCATAACAACGGACGGCAACGCCAAAAGGGCCGTCATGGAGACGGTGCACGGCACCATCCAGACGCCGGTCTTCATGAACGTGGGCACCGCCGCCGCCATAAAGGGAGCGGTATCCACTCAGGATCTTTACGGCATCGGCACCCAGGTGGAGCTGTCAAATACCTATCATCTTCATATAAGGCCCGGCGATGATGTCATCAAAAAGCTGGGAGGCCTCCACAGGTTCATGAACTGGGAAAGGCCCATACTTACGGATTCCGGCGGCTTCCAGGTGTTCTCGTTGGCGAAGCTTCGGAACATCACGGAGGAAGGTGTTACCTTCAAGTCCCATGTGGACGGGCATAAGATCTTCATGGGGCCCGAAGAGAGCATGGATATCCAGTCTAATCTGGGATCCACCATTGCCATGGCCTTTGACGAGTGTGTTTCAAATCCGGCGGAAAGAGGCTATGTGCAGACATCCGTGGACCGGACCACAAGATGGCTGGTACGGTGCAAAGAGCATCTTGAGGAGCTGAATAAACGGGAGGACACGGTCAATCCCCATCAGCTTCTGTTCGGAATAAACCAGGGCAGCACCTACAGGGACATCAGGATCGAGCATGCGAAGGCGATATCGGACCTGGATCTTCCGGGCTATGCCATAGGCGGACTGGCGGTGGGAGAGACTACGGAGGAAATGTACGAGATCCTCGAGGAGACCGTGCCGCATCTTCCCAAGGACAAGCCGGTCTACCTGATGGGAGTCGGAA
>JAFRYJ010000156.1 GCA_017437705.1 Lachnospiraceae bacterium | reverse complement strand
TAATAGGTCGAGGGCTTAACCTTTTGTAAGATCTTGAGATGTAAGAGTAATTCAATATGTAGTTTTGAGGGTGCCTCAATGATCCTCCATAGCTCAATCGGTAGAGCACACGGCTGTTAACCGTGGTGTCGTTGGTTCGAGTCCAACTGGGGGAGCTGCAGAAACATCTGCTATAATTAAATGACGGGAAATCTATCCCGTACCGGACGAAATCTCATTTCGTCCGCAGAGGAGAAGCCGCGGAGCGGGGCGAGCGTCATGTATACATGGCGGGAGCAAAGCGAAGCGGACTTCGACGAAGGCCCCGTGGTCAAGAGGTTAAGACATCGCCCTTTCACGGCGGTAACATGGGTTCAATTCCCGTCGGGGTCATAAGGCGCAGTAGCCAAGCGGTAAGGCGTGGGTCTGCAACACCCTGATGCACCGGTTCAAATCCGGTCTGCGCCTCTTTAAAAAACCTGTTTCACAGAAGTGAAGCAGGTTTTTTGCGTTTTTAAGAAAGCTGTCTGACGGTATCATTTATTGCATGCGCGGCGGCATCACGCCGATGTTTTGGCAAAACGATGTTCATGTATCATAGATAGTTCATAATACCCCATGGGTTTTTATGGAAATAATTAAATAAGAGTTGCAATATTATATATTTGATGTATACTATAATCAATGGATTTCTTGTTTCAAAAAATCCACATATACGATATAATCAATAGAACAGGAGAAATGGAAGATGGTAGAACCGGATGTTATTGCAAGGACCGTTGAGGAGATCTCTCGCAAGTATCAGAAAAGCAGAAAGTCCAGGAAAATGACACAGGAAGAGGTGTCAGAGGCAGCAGGAATCAGCCGCAGCAGTCTTGCAAGGTTCGAAAGCGGTAAGCATAATCCCACATTGGAATGCCTTATAAAAATGACAGACGCCATGGGCTACAGGTTCGATGTCAAACTGACCAGAAAATAATTCTTTCATCCTGCATATCCCCAAACCGTAAGTTGTTGGATTTTTAGTTCCGGAAGACGCGACATGGTGAAGTCTTGCGGCGGAAAAGGATACGAGTGAAATGAAGATAATACCAGTTGCCGATTACGACGAGATGAGCCTGAAGGCTGCCGACATCGTCATAGATCAGATAAACAGCAAAAAGGATTCGATAATTGCACTGCCCATAGGCTCGACGCCCAGGGGGCTTTACAAGCTGCTTGTGGAAAACTGCAGGGAGGGGAAGCTGGATTTCTCCGATGTGCGTATCTTCTGTCTGGACGAATACATCGGAATTCCCGATACGGACGAGCACAGCACCCATTATTATATGAAGCACACCCTCTGCGATCTTATAAACATCGACGAGGCCAACATCAATATCCCCAAGGGCTATACGTCGGAACCCAATATTTCGGCAGAAAGCTACGAACGTAAAATAAAGACCAGCACGGGCATCGACCTTCTTATCCTGGGTCTTGGCGTAAACGGTCATATAGGCTTTAACGAGCCGGACGATTATTTCTCGGACGACACACATGTTGTACGGCTCCACGAGGATACCAGGCAGGTGAATGCGAGATTTTTCGATTCCATCGACCAGGTGCCCGACAGTGCCGTAACGGTGGGTATCGGGACCATCATGAGGGCGAAGAAGATACTTGCCATAGTAAGCGGCAAAAACAAGCACGAGGCTCTTATGAACTGCATCTACGGCGACGTTAAGCCGTCAGTGCCTGTATCGATCCTGAAATTCCATCCGAACGTAACGATCATCGCTGATGCAGAAGCATATTACGGATAATTAAAAAGGCATGCTCCCGAAAAGAGCATGCCTCTGCTTTGATATCTGAAGGTTTTGTTTGACAAAGAAAAAGCATTATAGTATATTATTCAAGCACGCTGGTGTGGCACAGTCGGTAGCGCACTTCACTCGTAATGAAGGGGTCAGGGGTTCAAATCCCCTCACCAGCTTTCAGACAGAAAAGTCTGTCTTATTAAAGCAACGCATTATGCGTTGCTTTTTTGCTGTTGTCATTGTATTGTGTCCGTAAAATGTTTCGGGTAAAATAATGATTCAAAAAGAAAGGGGCTCCGGCATACGTATGATGGAAAAACGACCGGAAGCCATGGCCATATCACTGCGGTGACCTTTGATGATAAAGGTCCGGAGATCATATGAACGGAAGGGGGCGTATCATGACAAAAGTATACCTGATCCGCCATGCGGAATCGGAAGCAAATGTGGCTCACATTATCGGAACAGACGCACCGCTCTCGGATAAGGGAAGGCAGCAGGCGGCAGAAGCCGGCCTTGCGGATGAGCTGAAGCCGGATGTCGTTATGTCATCGGCGCTGAAGCGTGCGATCGCTACGGCGGAGATCCTGTTCCCGGAGACGTATGCGCATGTGACGCTGCCGATATTCAACGAGATCTTTTTCGGAGATCTGGAGAACCTTCCTTTTACGATGGATATCAAACGCGCCACATGTGAGGATCCGCTGATCCTGAAGGATAAATATAACGGAGATAATGGCTGGGAGCGGGCGCAGACTGCCATCGATTTTATCGGCGGGCTCGGCACGGCCTATCCCGGCAGGACGGTGGCCATCGTGACCAGCAATACGCTGATGCAGTTTATCATTTGTCTGCTGAAGTACGGCAGGGCCGGAGGGTACATCTGGTCCGGAAAGCTTCACGTCAACAACTGCCGTTATATTGAGTTTGATGTTACGGAATCGTCCCTGCAGCTGCTGTACGGAGACTGATGACAGCGGGAAGATCAATGCAGGAGTGCCGGGAGTATTAAAACAAAATAAAGTCTGGTTTACAGGACAAAACATGTCGATAAAAAACCGCCGGAGCCCCTGATCTTACAGGGGTTTCAGCGGTTAAATCTTTTTAACGGATCTTTATTCGGCAGGGTCAGAAACCGCGGGTGCGCAGCCTTTTCACCAAGGGATCGAGCATGCTCCGGAAAAATGACCGGAAGGTGCGCCGGCTGCCGAAACGCCTGACGAGAACGGGGCTCAGACGGTAATATAGCCTGACGAACACCCGCCCGGGAGCGCTCTTTAAAAGTTTTCTGTCACGAAAACGCCGGAGCGTCATGACCTCGGGGCTGTCGTAGGAGCCGTAGACGCAGGTGGCTATATAGCACCCCTGCTTTTTGCCTGATGCCTTATCATCCTTCAAATATGTGTCGAAGCCGCCGCCCAGGGTGCGGCTGCTTTTTCCCTTCTTCCGGCCCTTTGCATCATAAATGTCGTAACCGTCGAAAAGATCACGCTCCATTTTCCCCTGTTTGCGGCCTTTGCTGTCGTAGACCGTGTACCCTTCAGTGAAAAAGGTGGGCTTCGAATATCCTACCTTCCTGCCCTTTTTGTCGTAATAGTCGTAGCCTTCGGAGAGATTGGGCCTCGAATAGCCGATCTTTCGCCCTTTTTCATCGTAATAATCCTGGCCGTCGTGAAGATTCCATTTGCTTTTTATCCTTTTTCCCATGTCCTGCCTCCTGATGCCTGCTTTCCGGGATGATGTAATTATACAGAAAATCGGCGGAGATTTCATTGGTATATGGCAATAAAGCGGGTCTTTTGTCTTTTTTGGGGAAACACCATGGAATATCAGCGGAAAATGAAATATATTAGTATCAGGGGATCGCAGGGCGGACAGGAACATAAAGCCCGCTGCGTCCCCGCGCCTGCGGCATAAGTTTCCGGGTGCCAGCAGGCATCACGCGGCAACAGGGATCAGCTGTTTTACAGGAGAAGATATATGACATTTAAGGAAGTTTTTTCCCTTTTGGGGGGCGTGAGCCTTTTCCTTCTGGGTATGACCATGATGTCGTCGGGCCTTCGGAACGCCTGCGGCAACAAGCTTCAGGGCATTCTGGAGAAGGCTACGAAAAACAAGATAACGGCGGTGCTGACGGGTATCGCCATAACGATCCTCATACAGAGCTCATCGGCCACGGATGTCATGGTCATCGGCTTTGTTAACGCGGGGATGCTCAACCTGGGCCAGGCCATTGGCGTCATCATGGGCGCAAACATCGGTACCACGGTAACGGCCCAGATCACGGCCTTCGACATCGGTGCCTTCGCGCCGCTTCTGCTGTTCGCCGGCGTGATAATGTATCTCTTCGTCAAGAAGAGTATTGTAAAATACATCGGCGAGATACTGATGGGCTTCGGCATGCTGTTCGTCGGCATCTCCATCATGAAGACGGCCATCGCTCCGCTGGCGGCCACAGAGGGCTTCAAAGACGTTATCGCGGCCCTGGACAATCCCGTGCTGGCGGTGCTTTTCGGAATAGCCTTCACGGCGCTGCTGCAGAGCTCGTCGTCATCCATAGTTATTACCCAGACCTTCGCCATCGAGGGGATACTGGCCTACAGCACGGCGGTCTATATCATCATCGGCGCGGCGGTGGGCTCCGTGATGCCCAATATCCTGGCGTCCCTGACGACGAACAGGAACGGCAAGAGGACGGCGGTGCTGAATCTTCTGTTCAACTGCTTCAGGGCGGTGATCATCATCGCTCTTATAAACCTGATACCGCAGATACTGGACCTTATCCAGTCCCTGTCGCCGGGTGATGTGGGCAGGCAGATAGCAAACACCCATACGATCTTCGCCATTGCGGCGGTGCTGATACTGCTGCCGTTCACGAAACAGATAATCGCGCTGTCGAAAAAGATCATTCCGGTCAGGGAGGACGAGAGCAGGACGGCGGAGGAACGCTCTGTAAAATACATGCTCAACCTTTCGAAGATGGCTCCCGCGCTGGCGGTGGAGCAGGCCCACAGGGAGATAGAAAGGATGGGTCACATATCCTTCGAGAATTTCCGGAATTCACTGGACTGCTTTTTCAGCCGGTCCCTGAGCGGGGCCGATGATGTCCGCGAACGCGAGGAATCCGTGGATATCCTGAGCCGGAAGATCACCGACGCCATGGGCGAGCTGCGGGCGCTGGAGCTCGATCCGGCCATGCTTAAAAAGGTATCGGCGATGACCATCTGCATCACTGATATTGAAAGGATCTCGGACCATGCCGAGAACATAATCGAGTTCACGGAGGAGTTGACATCCACAAAAGCGCAGTTTTCCGACAAGGCCATAGAGGAACTTAAGCACATGGCCGATACGGTGCTTCGGGAAATGGACCTGGCGCTGGAGATCTTCGGGAAGGAGGATTATTCAAAGCTCGGAGAGCTGCAGGCTCTGGAGAATGAGGTCGACGGCCTGGAGGAGGAGCTTGTTCACAATCATACGAACAGGTTCATGCAGTCAGAATGCGAGCCCATGGCCGGCGTCATTTTTACGGAGCTGGTAACGGAGCTGGAAAGGTGCGCGGACCACAGCGTAAATATTGCATATACGCTTAACGAAACATTGTCATAATATATTAAAAATTCAAAAGAGGGCCGAAAGGCCCTTTTTTATTGTATTTTTTACTTTATAAATACGAAAATTGTTGATTTAATTATTATACTTATTTATAATATCTGTTACGATAATATTACAAATATTCAGAAAGGATGTCGTAACAGTGAAAAAATTAAAGGTGTTGGCTTTGATCACAGCCGTTTGCATGCTTTTAAATACTGTGACGGTTTTCGCCGGCGAAGATCAGACGGACGGCGCATGCGAGGCGTATACGGAAGACGATATGCTTTCTGATGATGCATTTTCAGAAGAGAAAGATACCGAAGCCGACGCTCCCGAGACCGTTCAGGATGATGCGGAAGCAGAGCCTGAAGAAGTGCCTGCGGATGAGGACATCAAAGATACAGAGGATGCTGCAGCAGACGGCGATGCCGCGGAAGACTCCGTGGGCGCTGAAGAAGATTCAGTTCCGGAAGAAAACGTGACGGATCCGGAAGAGGATGATGCAGAGGCAGACGGCGAAGATGCGGCCGTTCCCGAAGATCCGGAAAATGCTGAAAATACAGAAGACACAGAGGATACGGAAGACACGGAGCAGGATCCCGCCGGTGACGGGGAGACCTTCGAAGATACCGTATCTGAGACTGAGGACAACGATGAAGAGATCCTCGAAGAGGAGGACATCATCACGGAAGAAGCAGACGAAGACATGGTGACCGTGGAAGACGAGGCGAAGGACGGCGCTTCCAATACGCAGATAAATGCCTTTGTTACAAGATGCTACAGGCTGATCCTGGGCCGCGAGCCAGACGATGAGGGCTTCTCCTACTGGACCGAGGGCATCAGGAGCGGAAAGCTGAAGGGCGCAGATATCCTTACGGGTTTTATTTTCAGCAAGGAGTATACAAACCAGTCAAATTCCGACGATGCATTTGTAAGGATGCTGTATAAAACGGTCCTTAACAGGGATCCGGATTCGGCAGGTCTGGCGGACTGGAAGCAGAAGCTCAAATATAATTTCACCAGGAGATATGTTTTAAGAGGCTTTACCGGATCGCAGGAATTCAAGACTCTCTGCGAGAGCTACGGTATGACGGCCGGCAGCATCACGCTGTCGGATACCCTGGACCTGAATCCCAAGGCCACCATATACGTTTACGATCTTTTCCAGGCGGCGCTCAGCAGAGCTCCCGGCAGGACAGAGCACAAGGCGAACGTTACGAAGCTTCTGAGCTACGGAGCCAGATATGTTATAACAGACCTTTTCAGGTCCACGGAATACAAAAACAAAAACACCTCCGATGAACAGTTCGTTCAGGATGTATTCCAGGCCGCGCTTAAGCGGGAGGCCGAATCGGGAGCGGTGAACAACAGGGTGACGATGCTGGGCAACTGCCTTTCCAGGATGTATGTTCTGAAGGGCGTTCTGGGATCGGCAGAATTCGTGAAGAAGGTCGGAAACGCCGGCGTAAGCGCAGGCACATTCCCCGATCAGGTGCTTGAATACAGGGACGTTTATCCCAAGGCGACGGAGTTCATCGCCAAGTCATACAAGAACGGTCTTGGGAGAAAGCCCGGCGTATCGGAGGTCAACAAGAGGCTGGAACAGCTCATCGACAACAAGATGCCGGTGGCCAATTATCTGTACGCTATTTACAATTCGGCAGAATTCAAAAAGAAACACACAACGAATTCGGATATAGTCAACACGGCCTATAAGCTTATGCTCCAGAGGTCGGCGACATCGTCGGAGATCACGGCTCAGACAGCTGTTCTGAAGACCGGAAGAAACAAACTTTTCTACTATATCTCCGACACCAGGGAATTTTACAACAAGTGCGCAGAATACGGCTTTGATGCGGACTATGTCTACAGGAAGACGGCCTCCGAGAGCTTTGCGGCGGAGAATATCATTAAGGCCATCTGTTCAAAGAATCCCTGTTATGTATATGATGTCAACATTGTGGTCAAGGGCCTGATGCTCCATTCCGTCGGATGCGCGCAGCCCAGCGCCGCGTATTTTGCAAACGCCTGGAACAGTGCCAGCTACGACAGGGCCTGCGTTCACGCGTTCATCGACGCCAATACCGGCCTCGTATATCAGACGCTGCCCTGGAATCACAGGGGATGGCACGCCGGAGGATCGGCCAACAATACCCACATCGGCGTTGAGATGTGCGAGCCATCGTCCATAAGATATGTGGGCGGAGCCACCTTCGAGGTCCTGGATGAGGATGCCGCAAGGACTTCCGCCACCATAGCCTACGAATCCGCGGTGGGACTCTTTGCGATGCTCTGCTACGAGTTCGATCTGAATCCCTTAAAGGACGGCGTTATAATCTCCCATAACGAGGGTTATTACAGAGGCGTAGCCTCGGGCCATGTGGACCCCGAGCATCTCTGGACCCAGCTTGGGCTGGATTTCACCATGGACGGATTCAGAAATGATGTGAACGAGTATCTTAAGTATTTCAAATGATCGATACGAATACCCTGCGGGGCGCTTTCCATAAGGAAGGCGCCCCTTTTCATGGCCCTGACACACCCTGTGCCGAAGAGGAAGCGGTCCAATTCATGCTGTAAAAGTCCCCGGGTTTTATGGTATAATAATTAAACTGCCTTAAGTATGCGAAGCGATAAGCTGAGCCGGCAGGCCGCAGGCTTTAAGACCGCGGCGCAACATCTGAAAAGACATTGGGGCAAAGGATATGATCAGGAATACAAAGGCTTCGATTTTTTGCTTCCTGTTTACGCTTTTTCTTGCAGCGTCGGTCTTCTTCACGGAGAACGTAAAGGCGGAGGAGCGGGGATCTGACGGGGATCCGTTAAATACTGAAACAGAACAGGCATATGAAGATCCGGAAACTGCGGAGGATGAGGGACCGGCGGCAGAGCAGGCTCCCGAAGAAGCAGCAGATGCAGCGGACGGAGAAGATGAAGACGCAGAAGAACCTTCGGAAGAAGTCTCCGGAGACATAACGGAAGAGCAGGCGGCTGAAGACGCAGACGAAGAGGACATGCCTGCCGAATACTGTGCGGATGAAGAAACGGAAGACCCTGCCGGAAACGCTGTCGAAGCCGATGAGGAAGAGGCCGAAGGACCCGCAGATAACGGGGAAGACGCCGATCCCGAAGCTGCTGCGGAGCAGGCCGGGGAAGAAGCATCTGACGCAGAGGCAGACATCATTTCAGTCTCAGTGGATGCAGAAGCCGAAGACATCATCACGGATGCTGCAGCAGAGGACATCATTCCGGAAGAGCAGCCGGCAGAGGAAGAGCTTGCCGTTAAGGCCGAGGAGCCTGCGGATTCCGCGGCGGACGGGGCCGCTACTTTTGTTGACAGATGCTACAGGGTCATCCTGGGAAGGGCTCCGGATGAAGGCGGCCTTGCATACTGGACGGAGAAGCTGAGGACCGGCGGAAAGACTGCGTCGGACATAATGAAGGGCTTTTTCGCCAGCAGCGAATTTACGGGAAAGAATTATTCCGACAGCAAATATATAGAGATACTTTACAAAGCGGCTCTGGGCAGGAGCGTGGACTCCACCGGCCTGGCCAACAGACTGCAGGAGAGGGAATACGGATTTACCAGGAATTACCTGCTTAAGTACGTGACCGGGTCTTCGGAGTTCAAAAACAAGTGCTCTGCCCTTTCGCTGAAGCCGGGCACCGTGACCCTGACGGATACCCTGGATCTAAACCCCAACGAAACGAAATATGTATATTCTCTTTATCAGAACATCCTGGGAAGAAAGCCTGACAGGAAGGGACAGGTAAGCAACGTCACAGCCCTTAAGGAAAAGGGCGCAAGGCCCCTGGTGGTCAAATTCTTCAGAGCCGGGGAATACACAAAGAAAAAGACCTCCGACGAGCAGTTCATACAGGATGTATTTATGGGATGCCTCCGGAGGAGCGCGGAGAGCGGTGCCGTTACCAACAGGATCAACATGATGAACAACGGCCTGTCCAGGATGTATGTCCTTAAGAATGTACTGTCGGCGTCGGAATTCGAGAACAAGACGGTCAAGTGGAAGGTAGAGGCCGGCACATTCCCCGATGATGTGCTGGAGAACAGGGACATCAACACGAAGCTCACGAAATTCGTGCTCCTTGCCTATCAGAACGGCCTTTCAAGGAACCCCTCGGCATCGGAGCTCAACAACGCCTGCGGACCCATGCTGTCGGGAGAGAGAAAGGCCTTCGACCAGCTTCACCGCATCATCTTTTCGGCCGAAGGGAAGAAGAAGACATCATCGGACGAGGCTTTTGTGAAGACGGCGTTCAAGCTGACGATACAGAGGGCTCCCACATCCAGCGAGCTTACATTTTACAAGGATCTGCTGGGCGGCCTCAGGACCAGAGAGGAAGTTTTCGACAGGCTCGTATTCGGCGACGAAGGCGTTAAAACAGCCAAAAAATACGGCTTCAACATAAAGGATAAATACAGCGACATGTATGATAAGGCCGCGCAGCTTCTGGATTCCGTGGGATGGGATCTGAAGGCGGCCTACGACTGGATCTGCACGAAGGAGTGGAGCAAGGTCGGCGTTTATGACGAAGAGCCCAGCCGCTGGCACGCGGACTATTTCTTCGACAACGATACCGGCGACTGCTACGCCATGGCGGGAGCCTTCTACGAGATGGCAAAGCTCACCGGCTATGATGCACATCAGATGGCCGGCCATGTGGTATTCAGAAGCGGAGCCCTGGGAAAGCATTCCTGGGTGGAGATAGATATAAAGGGCGCCACCTACATAGTGGACCCCGACACCGAGGTCGAGGTGGGACTCAATGCATGGTTCGTTTACTACGGCCAGTCCGGCACCCTTCAATATGCGGAATACGAACGGATGAACTGATATGGTAAGGAGATAGTTGTATGAAAATTGGAAAGACGGCTGCAGCGGCACTCATTCTTTCGCTGTCACTGGCTCTTACAGCCTGCGTGGTAGAGGAAGAAGAAACGGAAGCCATAACCGAAACGGAGACAGAGACGGCAACGGAGACCGAAAAGGAAACGGAAACTGAAACAGAGACCGAACCGGCGCTTCCCGTTATAGGCGAAGAGGCTGAGGGAGAAAACATCCTTACGGCAAAGATCAAAAACGGCACCGGCATGGATATAACCGGCGTGTCCGTAAAGTATCCGTCCCTGGAGGAATACCCCGGCAGCATGCTTCCCGGAGACGAGGTCTTTGCTGACGGCGAGACAAGGATCCTCTATTACGATTCGACTGATGCCCTGGAGGCTGATGCCGCAGAGAAGACGGATCCCGAAGATAAGGACGGAAACATCGACTATACCATAGAGCTTACATTTGATGATGAGACGGCGGTCCTTCACAATTTCCCCTTCGGTGATGCCGAAGAGATCGAGATCCGTGCAAAGGAAGACGTCGTTTACCTGACCTACAGGTCCATAGCAACGGGAGAACCCGTCACCACGGAAGAGGCTGAAAGGGCCATTAAGGTAGAGGAAGAGAAGGCACAGCAGGATCAGCAGCCTGAAACCCAGGCAACTCAGCCTGCCACTCAGGCACCTCAGACCGAGACACAGGCACCTCAGCCCGAGACCCAGGCGCCTCAGACCGAGACACAGGCACCTCAGCCCGATACTCAGGCGCCTCAGACTGATGCTGCGGCTCCCGGCGATCCCGACGGCGGATGCTTAAGCGGCGATCCCGATGACGGCTGCCTCGGCGGCGACGACGTGGTGGTAATCAACTAAATGAGCGTTACAGAGGAAAACAAAACAGCAAAAATAGGATTTATATCGAGGCTTCGGGCAGTGTCATGCCTTGCCATCATCGTGCTGCATGGGTTTTTCATACCGGTCAGCCTGTTCTCCCCGGAGACGGCTGACAGGATCGTTCCCATGATCATAAGGAACTGCATGCTCTGGGCCGTACCCTGCTTTGTGATGGTCTCGGGGGCCCTGCTCCTGGATCCGCAGCGCAGCATCACCATAAAGGACATTTTTACGAAATACATAAAAAGGGCATTCATCGCCCTGGCGGTATTCAGCCTTTTATTCGTGATCTTCGACGCGGCGCTGAACGGAAGCCTTGAGTTTACAGCTATCATTAAGGATTGGCTCTATAAGCTGTTCACCAACAGGAGCTGGCTTCACATGTGGTACCTCTACATGCTGATCGGCATGTATCTGATGCTTCCCGTATTCAGGGCGGCTGTATCACATATGGACGGGCGGCTTTTAAGATACACGGTCATACTGCTGTTCTTCTTCATGTCGGTGATCCCCACCGTCAACAACCTTACCGGGGAGAACGCGGGATTCTATATACCGGTCTACACCGTATATCCGTTCTATTTCTTCCTGGGATACGTCATGATGCAGGACGAGATAAGGATAAACAAAGCCCTGGCGTGGATCCTGCTGATACTGAGTACGGCGGCCATCATTGCGGTAACATATCTGGGGCTCGCGAAGGACATAGAGTCCTTCAGGTCCCTGGGAAACAGCTACGCTTTTGCGGCGGTGGCAGTGCAGGCGGCGGCGGTATTTGCGATCGCGAAGGGGTCGACGGACCGGGACAACGCCGGCACCCGTATTCTGTATGCCATCGACAAATGCTCCTTCGGCATGTATCTTCTGCATGTGGCGGCGCTGTATACGGCCTACAGGGTGTTTAAGATAAACCCCTTTGAGTGGGGCGGCGTACCTCTGATGGCGGCAATAGCGGCGGCAGCGGCTCTGGTATCGTTTATCGTTGTTTATGCTTTAAGGAAGCTGCATATAAAATTATAGGAAAGAGGGGAAGCAGATCCCCTGAAGATCTGTTAATGAAAGCGTTTCGAACTCGGAACGCTTTTATCTCAATACAAAGAAGATAACCGTTGAGATAAAATTCGCACGCACGTGTGCATAACTGAAACACCGGAGGAATGATGTACAGGGTTTTTA